>JBATYS010000207.1:0-9892 GCA_049674205.1 Candidatus Aminicenantaceae bacterium | reverse complement strand
TTCAAAATCGGCCGGATGTAAACCCAAACAAAGTCGGCCTTTGGGGGGGGTCGTATGGGGGATTCTTGACTGCGATGGGCCTGGCCCGCGATTCCGAGATGTTTGCGGCCGGCGTTGACCTGCATGGTGTACACGACTGGTCCATGCGTGCCCGTCGGCGCAATGGCGGCGGATGGGACATTCAAGGTGAAGACCTCATGAGTGTGGCTTTCCAATCATCTCCCGTTGCGGATGTTGATTTCTGGACGTCTCCTGTCCTTTTTGTCCATGGTGACGATGACAGGAACGTAGATTTTATCCAGACAACAGATTTGGTCCTCCGTTTAAGAAAGCTTAACAAAGCGAAGGTTGAATTGCTCATCATTCCTGACGAAGTCCACGGATTTTTGAGGCATGAAAATTGGATGAGAGTCTTCAAAGCCTCTGCCGATTTTTTTGACAGGTTTCTTCAATTCGGAAAGCAGTAAGATATAAGATTCAATCGAAGTCTTTGAGTTCGGCTTCAAAAATAACTGAGGCCGTCCCCGTGAGAAAGACGGAGTGATGGATATCCTCCCAATCGACTCTGAGCACTCCGCCGGAGGTCTGCACTTCAACAGGTGGCGAAATCCCCTTATTTAAATGAGCTAAAATGGCAGATGCCGTTGACCCGGTCCCGCAAGAAAGGGTCTCATTCTCAACTCCGCGCTCGTAGGTGCGCACCTGAATGGTGTGTACGTCGATTTGTTGGACAAAGTTGACATTTGTCCTGTTTTCAAACAGCGGATGATAAGAATACTGCCGTCCGATATAAACAACGTCAATGGATTCGAGCGCATTTGTGAAGAGAACGAGGTGGGGGACACCCAGGATAATAAATCCTCCTTCTTCTAGTCCTTCTTTTGTGACAATTCCTAATTTGTTTCGGATAGTGCTGGGTGGAGGGATCCTCAATTTGACTTTCTCTCCAGCAACCCAAGCTTCATGGATCTCCTCCTCGATCTCAAAGGTCAAATGGGGAGGAGTGATTTTCTGAGACACCGCAAAATAGCAGAGCGAACGGGCCCCGTTACCGCACATCTCCGCAGGACTCCCATCTGCGTTGATGTGGCGGTACTTTAAGTCTGCCTTCTCACTCTCTTCCAGCAGTATAACACCATCAGCGCCCACGCCTATTCTGCGTTGACAAATCTTGCGAAAGAATTCTTTCTCTTCACCCGAGAATTGCCTGCTCCTGTTGTCAATAAGGATGAAGTCATTGCCAGTGGCTGACATCTTTACAAACTTCATCACTGAATTATTCATAAAAGCTGCCAATACTTATATTCAAAAGACTTCCATTCATATTATCGGCATCTTTTACCCTTCGGGCGAACCGATCTCACAGTATCGACTTCATTGTAGCTCATTCGTGGTAGTTCACTACAACTTCATGAGCCACGTCCTCGTCGCTACTGCAACCTCGGTCCGTGAATAATTCATCTTTTTACTGAATTATTCATAAAAGCTGCCGATACTCACTTTCAAAATGCATCTGTGAAATGTTTGACTGTGTATCCTTCGAGCTCATCAAAGGTCAACGATAACACGTCGAATCGACATTCCACATCCTGGATGTGATTTCGTAAAAGATATCCTTGAGCGACTCTTCGCAGCTGTTTCCTCTTGGCAGGAGTGACTGATTCTTCAGGTTGATTAAACCTAGTGCTTTTTCTTGTCTTAACCTCAACAAAAACGAGGGTTTCGTCATCATAGGCAATGATATCGATCTCGCCTCTTAAAAACCGGAATCCTTTGTCAACGATCTTGTATTTCTTCTTTTTGAGATATTCGGTGGCAACGTCTTCCCCAGACCTTCCAAGTTCATAGGCGAGTACTTTTTTTGCTTTTTTCAAACCTCTCATTTTCGTTGAATACTCTTCCAACGGGTGCCATCTTTGGTGTCCTCGAGCAGGATGCCTTCCTCGACAAGTTCCTGGCGGATCTTATCAGCCATCGCAAAGTTTTTTTCTAAGCGCGCCTTTTCTCTCGCCTGAATTTTCTGAGCAATTTCCAGCGGCAGGTCTCCCTCATACCTGTCTGACAGGATTCCTAAAACCTCATCCACAGACCGGAGTGCCGAGAGGAAGTTTTTCGCATCATCCTTGTGGATATTCCCCTGAGATATAAGGACATGACCCTTCTTAATGGCCTCAAAAACGGCTGTTAGGGACACAGACATGTTCAAATCATCGCTCAGGCCCTTGGAAAAGTTTTTTTTCATATCATCAATCAACTCGATAACACTCTGTTTTTCACCCTCAGGGAATTGTGTGTTCTCCAGCTCATAGACGAAATCCTTGATCCTTTGCAAGGACGCGTGGGCTTGATCTAATGCGTCGTTTGTGAAGTTGAGTATTTTCCGGTAGTGTGTCGAAAGCAACAGCAAACGGATGGCCATAGGATCGGCCTTTCGCCCGTTGATGAGATCCCGGAGAGTGACCGTATTCCCCATGGATTTGGACATTTTTTTCCCGTTCCTAATAAGGTGCTGACAGTGCAGCCAGGTATTGACGAATTTTTTCCCTGTATAAGCTTCGGATTGAGCGATCTCATTCTCATGATGAGGGAAGATGTTATCCACCCCTCCACAGTGGATATCGAACGTTTCTCCCAAATATTTGGCGCTCATGACTGAACACTCGATATGCCATCCCGGCCGTCCCAGCCCCAACACTGTATCCCAGGCAGGCTCTCCCTCTTTCCGGGCCTTCCAGAGTGCAAAATCATGGACACTCTCTTTTTCGTATTCATCCGAATCTACACGTACGCCCACCTTCCGCCCGCTCAAATCGATCTTGGACAGCTGGCCATAGTTTTTAAACTTGGCAATGCTGAAATAGTAACTCCCGTCCTTTTCATAGGCATATCCCTTCTCATGAAGACTCTTCACCATTTGTGCCATTTCCTGGACGTGTTCTGTCGCCCGTGGATAAAAATCCGCCCTATCGATATTCAGAGTCTCAATATCAATAAAAAATGCATCTGTGAAATCTTTGGTGTACTCTTGGAGCGATATTCCCTGTTTCTCAGCTCCCTTTATAGTCTTATCGTCCACATCAGTGATGTTCATAACGTGAGTCACTTTGAATCCCACGAACTTGAGAAATCTCTTCAGAAGGTCCTCGAAAATGTAGGCGCGGTAATTTCCAATATGTGGATAGTCATAGACCGTCGGACCACAGGTGTACAGTTTCACTTCCCCTTGTATCAGTGGTTCGAATGGTTCGATCCTGCCACTGAGAGTGTTAAAAAATCGTATCATAGCCACATTATGAAAATTCTCCCCAAAAGAGTCAATTGTTAAAATGTGTAAATTCATTAAAGATATGATTGACCAGTGAAAAAGATTGTGCCATAATTCTGGACCTCATAAAAATGGGATAGATCATGACGAAGAGGATTGGACTCCGTCGAGAGGATAAAAGTCCCTGGGAAAGAAGAGTTCCCCTCATTCCGACTCATGTCAGGGAGTTGATCCGCAATGAATCCTTGGAGATTCTGGTCCAGGCATCTCCCATACGAATTTTTCCTAACTCCGATTATAGGCGGGAAGGAGCCCAAGTCGTAGAAACGCTGGAGTCATGTCCCATCATTTTTGCCGTGAAGGAAATTCCCCAGATATTTTTTGAAAACGAGAAGACTTACATATTTTTCTCTCACACCATAAAGGGACAATCCTCAAATATGCCCATGCTCCAGAAGATACTCGATCTCGGGTGTACTTTGATCGACTACGAAAGGATCGTCGATGAGAATGGGATGAGGCTCGTCTTTTTTGGCACACAGGCAGGCCAGGCGGGGATGATAGATACACTATGGGCATATGGCCAAAGGTTATGCCATTTTGGGATCGAAACCCCTATCTCCTCTATCAAGCAGGCTTTTCAATATCCAAGCCTGGTTGCTGCAAAGGAGGAGATCTCAAGAGTGGGATGGAACATCAAAAATGAGGGATTGGATCTTTCCGAAGTGCCACTTATCTGTGGCTTTGCAGGATACGGCCGTGTCTCCCAAGGTGCACAAGAGATCTTCGACCTTCTCCCGTTTGAAGAAATTGCACCAGAAGAGATCGAGAAACTTATCAAGAGCAAAAGTTATTCATCCAGCACGGTGTATAAAGTCATTTTTAAGGAAGAGCATATGGTGAAACCCATCTCTTCAGATTCCCCATTTGAACTTCAAGATTATTATACTAATCCACAAAGGTATTCATCAGTTTTCGAAAAATATCTGCCCTTTCTATCGATCCTAGTGAACTGCATCTTCTGGACACCTCAATATCCCAGGTTCGTCACAAAGAGTTTTCTAAAAGAGCTGTGGACACAGGAAGCTTCTCCAAAATTAAAGGTCATAGGCGACATCACCTGTGATGTGGATGGCTCCGTGGAGTGTACTGTGCGTGCCACATCCCCGGATAATCCGATATTTGTGTATGACCCACTCGAAGGCGATGTGAAGGACGGCAATGAGGGAAGGGGCGTGGTGGTCATGGCCGTGGATAATCTCCCCGCAGAGATATCACTAGAATCTTCCATCTTCTTCAGCCATTCACTTTTGCCTCTTGTCAAAGGAATCACAGACGCAGATTTTTCAGATGATTTTGAGGGCAGCCGATTGCCAGATCCCATAAAAAAAGCTACGATCGTTTTCCGGGGGAAATTCACTCCTGATTATGAGTACATGAGAGAATTCCTCAAACTATGAATGATAAAACATAATTTATAAAGGAGTCATAACAACATGAAAAGAGTATTAATTCTCGGCGCAGGGCTTGTGGCGAAACCCTTGGTCAGGTACTTGCTCGATCAACCTGACTTGGAGGTCGTAGTAGCCACACGTACGGTGAGCAAAGCTATAAAGCTCATCGATAATCATCCGAAGGGAACTGCAAAAACACTGAACCTTAAAAATGAAGAGGAGCTCAGGGACGAAGTCAAGGATGCAGATTTGGTCATCAGCATGGTTCCTTATGCATTCCACACTCTTGTTGCCAGATTTTGTATAGAATTCAAAAAACAAATGGTGACCACATCTTATGTCAGTGACGAGATGAAAGCCTTGGATGGGGACGCCAAAAATGCCGGCATCCTTATCCTGAACGAAATCGGTTTGGACCCGGGTATCGACCACATGGAGGCCATGAGGATCATCCATGAGGTGGAGGCTAAGGGGGGAGAGATCACAAGTTTTACCTCTTATTGTGGAGGATTGCCAGCCCCTGAGGCGAACACAAATCCTTGGGGCTATAAATTCTCCTGGAGTCCGATCGGAGTGCTCCTGGCCGGTAAAAATTCTGCCAGATACATCAGAGATGGAAATGTCGTGGACATCCCATCCGCAGAGCTCTTCGATAACTATGTGATCTGGCCCATCGAAGGATTGGGTGATTTCGAGGGATATCCGAACCGGGATTCTGTCCCCTATGTCGAGCTCTACGGTATTCAGTCGACAAAAACCATGCTTCGGGGGACTCTGAGGAACATCGGCTGGTGCTCCACATTGAAGAAAGTGGCAGATATCGGTCTGCTCGACAAAGAGGAAAAGGATTGGACGGGTTACACTTATGAAAGTTTTATGAGATCGTTGATGGACAATCCCGAAGAGCCAGACCTCAGAAAAGCCCTAGCAACATATCTCGATCTTGAGGTGAATTCTGAAGTCCTCGATCGTTTCGAATGGTTGAGCCTTTTGAGCGATGAACCGGTTCCTGTGGAGAAAGGCGGATCTATTGATATTTTGGCTGCACGCATGATAGAAAAGATGTCCCTAGCAGAGGGGGAGAGAGATATGATCGTCCTCCAGCACACTTTCGAAGCCGCATATCCTGAAGGACATGGAGAACGTATCACGTCAACTCTCATTGACTATGGTATTCCTCGTGGTGATTCTGCCATGTCAAGGACAGTGGGTTTACCCCCCGCTATCGGTACAAAACTCATCCTCGAGGGAAAAATCGACAAGTCTGGTGTGTATATTCCTGTAGAACCGGATATCTATCTTCCTGTCCTTCGAGAGCTTAAGAGCTTGAATATCGAGTTTTCAGAGAAAAAGGAAGATATCTAGGGAGTGCTGAGATAGAATCAGAGGAGATGTTTTCGCTCTAGCCAGATTTTTATCGCCCCCCTCCCACCCATTGATTTATTTGAAGGTTGGCCCTTCTTTTTCTTATTAGGCGTTTGCGGATCTGCGCACGTTTAGCTTTATCCTGTTCTCGAGGCCTCGACTTTGAAGTGCTACATATCTTTATTCCTCTAGTGCTCATACAGTCCTCAACGTCCGACTTCGTCGGATTCCCTCGGCGGCGATTTCAGAAGGCTAAATCTTACTTTATGTCGCTCAATCCATCACTCCTGATTCTATATAAGCGATTACACACGAATTGCGTATCATTTATTTGACAAAAACGGGAAGCCAGCTTATCTTTTGAAGCAGGAGGTTCCATTGAAGCGTAAACCCGCTGTTGCGGGATATTTTTATCCTCAACAGGAAGAATCTCTGAAATCTGTAGTGAGTAGAATGATCGATTTTGAGTGCGAAAAGAGAAAAGCCATCAGTGTGATCGTCCCCCACGCAGGATTTGAGTATTCAGGGCCCGTGGCTGGTGCTGTGTTCTCATCGGTCCAACTTCCCAAAATTTTTGTCATACTCGGTCCGAACCACCGGCAGGTCAAATCTCGGTTTGCCATTATGAAAGAAGGGACTTGGCAGACCCCTTTTGGTGAAGTCCCGATCGACTCTGGCCTCGCAAACGCCATTGCGACACGCTCTGATCTTATCACCGATGATAGTGATGCTCATGAGCGCGAGCACTCTTTAGAGGTGCAGTTGCCGTTCATCCAGTATTTTAGGCACGATTTTTCGATCGTTCCCATAAGCATCGCATATCAGACGTCTTATGAAGAACTGGAAGAACTCGGACATGCTCTTGCAGAATCCATCCAAAACCGGGATGAGGATGTTTTGATCGTGGCAAGCACAGATATGAGCCACTACGTTAGCCAGGAGGAAGCCGAGATCAAAGATTCCCTGGCTATCGAGGAGATCAAACGCCTCGATGCTCAGGGACTGTACGATGTCGTATCTCGTGAAAACATCAGTATGTGCGGCTATCAGCCAACGACAGCGACTATCGTTGCATCTAAAGACCTTGGTGCCACACAGGCAGAACTCATCAAGTATCAAACATCAGGAGAAGTGACAAAAAATTTCCATGAGGTTGTCGGATACGCCGGTATGCGAATCTTTTAATCCATGTGAGAGGGCCATCAGAACGATCTCGTCCATCGCCTCTAAGGCATTCCCACTTTATATATCAATCTTCATACTAAACGCCTTTTTGCGACTAAATCCAGGAGGCATTACCCTAAAATCTCATCTTGCAGCTGAAGGTATAGTGTTGAAAATTTAAAGATTTAGTGTTATAAATCTTATCTAGAAATGGCGAAGAAAAAGCAAATCTTACGAGACAAAGACATAAAGGTTTTGAACCTTATTGTAGAGAGCTATCTCAAACTGGGCAAACCCATAAGCTCGGGGTCCATCGCCCATAAAGCACAAATTTCTGTGTCACCGGCAACAGTACGCAACATCATGGCAAAACTGGAGGAACAAGGCTACCTTCTCCAACCGTATACCTCTGCAGGCCGTATCCCCACAGATAAGGGTCTCCGTTTCTATGTGAATAAATTGTTCCAAGAGGTTTTTCCCTCTTGGGCACACCTGGACATTCCTGCCGATGATTTCCGGTATGAAAAGGGGAATTTTGACTCATTGTTCGTCCAGGCCTCGCGAACACTTTCTCAACACTCAGACAATCTGGGTTTTGTGATCTCTCCCCGAATTTCCAGGATCCAATTCAAGTATCTTCGCCTCATAAAGATCTCCGAAGAAAAAGTGATGATCATCCTTGTGACGACCTTCAATCTTGTGTTAACGGAAGTCGTAGACACAGGCACATATTTCGCTCAACATGAACTGGACAGTGCATCTCGATTCATAAACGAAAAATTCAGAGGAAAAAATCTTTTATTTGTCCATGACTATCTGACTAAAGAGGTCCCCTCCTACAGGTTGAAATTCGAGGATCTTCTTCATAGATTGACAGGGTTGATCAAAACCTATTTTTCTCAAGAAGAAGATCATGAGATCTTTCTGGATGGGACGTCAAATCTTCTGGAAAAACCTGAGTTGTTCGATATGGAACGGTTGCATTCGCTTTTTAAGAATTTCGAAGAAAAAACAAGGCTTACAAAACTCCTCTCCGAATTTATCAGCCTTGACCGGGTTAAAGTTCTGATAGGATCGGAGATGAATTACCCAGAGATTGAGGATTGTTCCCTGATCCTTTCTCACTATGGATATGATGAGCAAGTTCTGGGATCGCTCGGAATCATAGGCCCAAAGAGACTGCCCTATAAAAGGATAATTCCACTTGTGGATAGCGTCGCAAAAAAATTAAGCCGGACGATCAGTGCTCACAAATAAGGAGGACGCATGCCAAAAAAGATCGAGACCGATGCGGATGTTAACAGGGAGAAAAAGTCCGCAGAAAAGATAGAGATCGAGTATCTCACCGAACAAAATAAAACACCAAAAAAAAGAAAAACACCCACAAAAGCGCCTTCCACAAAGAAACATGATGAGGAAATTATAAAATTGAAGGAGGAGATACAGGAATTAAAGCAAGACTACATGAGGCAGATCGCCGACAAAGAAAATCTGAGAAAAAGGCTGGAAAGGGAGAAATCAGAGTATTACCAGTATGCTCTCAGCGAATTTTTCGGTGAACTCGTCGTCGTGCTCGATAATTTTGAAAGATCTTTGAAGAGCGATGATCAAAAAAACCTAGACAACTTCCAAGAAGGCATTGAAATGATCTATAAGCAGATGTTAGATCTTTTAAACAAATACGGAGTAAAGCCTATCGAAATCAAGGATAAGACATTCAATCCGCATCTTCACCAAGCATTTATGACAGAGGAATCTGAAGATATCGAGGAGCCTCAAGTCGGCGAGGAGTTCCAACGGGGCTATACGCTCAACGAACGACTCCTCCGTCCGGCACTAGTAAAGGTGGTGCTCCCCAAGAAAGAGAGCGAAACATGAGTCAAGCCATCGGAATCGACCTCGGAACGACTTATTCCTGTGTATCCTATCTAGAGGGGGAAGAGCCCAAAGTCATTCCCAACCTTGAAGGGATGCAAACCACACCTTCAGTGGTCAGTTTTACAAGTTCGGGAGAAAAACTGATCGGTAACCTAGCTCTAAGGCAAGCGATCACCAATCCCCAAAATACCATCTTTGCCATTAAGCGCCTCATGGGGAAAAAATTCGACTCTGAAGAGGTCCAGGAAACTCGGAAAAAGATCCCTTATAAACTTGCAGAAGCACTCAACGGGGACGTGATGGTTCAAGTGGATTCAAATACCATCAGCCCTCAAGAGATCTCTGCTATGATCCTTGGCTATTTAAAAAAGTGTGCAGAGACTTACTTCGGTGATGCAGTCACACAGGCCGTCATCACCGTGCCCGCACATTTTGATGATCACCAGAGACAGGCGACCAAAGATGCAGCACAGATCGCAGGTCTGGAAGTATTGCGGGTCATTAACGAGCCCACTGCAGCCAGTCTAGCATACGGCCTGGAGACCAATAAGGATGCAACGATCGCAGTTTATGACATGGGTGGAGGGACGTTCGACATCACACTCATGGAGATCAATGAGGGAATCTTTCACGTGCTAGGCACAAACGGCAATTCCTATTTGGGTGGTGAGGATTTTGATAACCGGATCGTGAGCTGGCTGATCGAGGAATTCGAGAAAGAAAGTGGCGTAGATCTCGCCGAGGATAAGCTGGCTTTGCAAAGGAT
>JBATYS010000206.1:0-2315 GCA_049674205.1 Candidatus Aminicenantaceae bacterium | reverse complement strand
GATCTACAAAATCACAAATCTGGGATTGGAAGCATTGGAGGAACACAAAAGAGTCTCCGATATTTTGTGGGAAAATTATCTGGAGTATTAGACGCAGAAAGAAAATGTCCGTGAAACAACACCATCGCTCTTTAAAATTTCTTGAGTTTTTTCTGAAGAATCTCATTGCCTTCGAGGATCAGGAAAACTTAGCCGGGGATTTCGCAGAGATGTATGACCGGATTTCTCATCAAAAGGGAAAGATGAGGGCCAAATGTTGGTATGTTACCCAGGTTTTCAAATTCCTCCCCTCTTATTTTAAAAATTACTCACATTGGAGTTTGCTTCGGTTCAGCGAAATTCGGACAGATGAGGGCATTTCTTAAGCTACAGATTATTTGTGATAATCTAAAGCGAGGAGAAATGTATGACAACTAAGAAAACGACGAAAGTGGCTTCAAAATTTTGCGTATCGGGTGAGTATGGAACCTAGGATTTTTATCTTTGCAGCAGTTCTTGCTTTTGTTATTGCGTTGTCCACCATAAGTTTTCAAGCCATAAAGGCAGCGTTAGCAAATCCCGTCGAGTCATTACGCTATGAATGAGATCTTCCTCGTGTATCTCTAGATAGAAGGAGGCTGATGATCGAATCTTTACCTATCGTTTGATGTGTTTTTGTCGCAGTTCCTCGATAATACGTGAATCTATCCAGTAGATATCGCCCAATCCGTTTTGAGGTTCGGCCCAGGCTGCCAAAATGTCATCATAAGTCATAAAAGGAGTTTTTTTTCTGTCCTTGTATCTGCGATTGGTGTAAAACAGATATTTTCCGCACGGTGAGAGGATCTGGCAGTTTTCGCCTCCCGTTCCATTCACCCTTTCTCCCATGTTGATAAGATCGGACCAGGAGCCCTCATCGGAACGAAAACTGATGTAAAGATCAGCGGATTAAAGAGTTAAAGAGCAATTTGTATGTGCCGTGAGTCTGGCTTCGGTGTTGTGGTCGAAAACCGATAAGCACCACATTGCCTTTACCCAGTTGAGCAGAGACCATAGCTGCTTTTTTGGAGATATGTTTTTCGCCGATGAGCCAACCGCTTCGGAGGAGATCTTTGTCAACATAACGGACAACGGTCTCGTACCGTTCATTGTGTTGACTTGGGCTGATAGCGAACGTAGGGCTTGAACTGAAAAGAACCAGTCCCTCAGAAGGCATCCCATAAGCTAATGGATGATTATTGTCGAAGGTCACTTTGAGTGTCGATCCAGGACAGAAGAACTCCTTAGAGTCTAAGTTTTCCACAACATTGCGAACATTTAACGAAAACTTTTCGATTGCAAAATGGCAGGAGCCTCCGAAGGTTACTAACGTGCCTCCATTCTCAACAAACGCCTTAAGTGTCTTGACGCCTTCTTCGCCGATACCGCTTCGGTATTCTGGAGGATAGCTCGTCCGGGGACGGCGGTATTCCGACTCTCTTTGTCGTTCGCCCGTGATCATGGCTGTGGAATCGTCTGGAAGAATGATGACATCATATTTAGCATTGAGATTTCCTTTTTTTATCTCATCATCCATGAACGATGTGTAGGGAAACGAAAACTGCTCTAGCACAAATCGCGTCCATCCCTCATCCATGTTGCCACCCATGTAGCGCTGATATATTCCCGTGCGCATTCGCTTGACTTCGTGCGTTTTGACAATAAACTCACCATTCAACGCTCCAAAATCTACGCCTGTCTGCTTGGCCGCATCTTGGAGGACAGCTTCCGGACCGTCGGAGACTACAAAATCTCCAGGCATCAACTCCGATCCTGTCTTATCGATCCTTTGAACTTTAACTCCTTTATCCAGTAGTAGATTTACAGCCTTGAAGCTTGCGTTCAGCCTCCCATCTAGCACATAACCCGCATCGCCTGCTTGAATCTCTCCTATAGTCGGAACGCCATCCGTGAGAATCTGGAAGTTGCCGCTGGGCATATCATTAATAGGATCGACACGAACACCCATAAACTCGTTCATAGTGTGGGTCGCTATATCGTATGGCCGGAGTGGAGCATCATCTTTATCCCTGGTCCACGCGTTATCGGCATAACGAGTACGTCCCAACAGGTTCCTGATCAATCCCATTTTGGGCTGAGCTAAAAAAATGATGAAAGACCCTTCAGAATAGATCTTTTCCCCGGCTATAAATTCTTTCTTTGCCTGTTTGATCTCGATCCCTGATAACATCAGTGTGTTCACCATCTTTATTGCGGTCAGATGATCGTGCTGTGTTGTTGGGATCACATATGCTTTAGGCGTGCTTTGAGCGCCCCGTTCTGTCTGTCGTTTCGCT
>JBATYS010000205.1:0-6818 GCA_049674205.1 Candidatus Aminicenantaceae bacterium | reverse complement strand
GGCAAAAAACTGAGCAGGGGAGAAATCCTTTGGGAAGCTTACTTTGGGTTAGGGCGCTGTTATGAACTGAAAGAGGAATATTCAGATGCCGTGTTTTATTACAAGATGGCTGTAAGTGTTATCGATCGAATTAGAAGTCAAATTACTGTGGATACCTACAAATCAAGTTTTGCGAGGAATAAACAAAAAGTCTATGAATCGCAGATCAGGCTTTTGTTTAGATTGCAGAAGGGAGAAAATTCTAAAGATCTAAGGGAAATTTTCCATGTTGTTGAGGGTGCAAAAGCGCGGGCATTCCTCGAGAGTTTGGGAGAATCTAAGGTTAATATCCGGGAAAGACTCACTCCACATTTAAAGGAACAGGAGAAAGCAATATCTAACCAAATTTCTCTCGCTATCCGGGAACTTACTGATCAGGAATTATCTGGAAATCAACGGATGAATTTATTAAAAAAACTTAAAAGAGCAGAAGATGATTATTCGCTTCTCCTGCAGAAAATTCGGATTGAGGTCCCAGAAGTAGCGAATATGGTGGCTCCCGTTCCTTGCCGTCTTGAACACGTTCAAGATCAAATAATCGATAATAAAACAGCTCTAATCGAATATTTTCTAGGCGAAAAAGAGTCCTACGTTTTCTTCGTTACAAAAAGAGAGATTTGGCTGCATCTTCTCCCTGGTAGAGAGGAGATTTGGAGGTCATTGAAAGCCTATCTAAAAGTTCTTTCTACACGCCCTGATGGAGAATTTCAAGGCATCAAGGCTTCAAAACGGCTAGGGAAAGAATTGCTCTGTCGTGAGCCCTGGAATATACCAGATTCAGTTGAGAACTTGATTATTATTCCTGATGGGGTACTTTATTATTTGCCATTCGAAACCCTCATTTTAAACCTGAAAAAGAAATCTTCAGATAGCTTTCTAGTCTCGAAATATAAAATCTCCTATGCCCCATCCTCCTCTTCTCTTTTGTTCTTAACTAACGGGACAAAGAAGGATTACTCAAAAGATTTATTGGCATTAGGAAATCCTGCTTATACTTGGAATGGCAAAACCAATAGAAATAAAATGATTCCCTCGGAGATTCTTAAAGAGGTTTATCAGAATGAGGGATTTGATTTAACTTCTCTTCCCTACAGTGAGCATGAAGTCAGAGGAATTTCAAAATATTTTCACAAAACAAAACGGGATATTTATCAAAATCATGAAGCGAGTGAGAAAACTATCAAGAACCTCACGCTTGATAATTACCAGAT
Source organism: Candidatus Aminicenantaceae bacterium (assembly GCA_049674205.1). Classification (GTDB taxonomy): domain Bacteria; phylum Acidobacteriota; class Aminicenantia; order Aminicenantales; family Aminicenantaceae; genus WTAW01. Next base: position 5,568 of record JBATYS010000205.1, on the reverse strand, counting down.
CCTTCATTTTGCCTGCCATGCAATTCTCGATGAAAGATTTCCGTTTCGTTCGGCACTTGTTCTTTCGAAGGAAGATTCCTTAGATGAAGATGGTTTTCTTCAAGTGCGTGAAATCTACAACTTAAGAATGACATCTGATCTTGTGATCCTTTCTGCCTGTCAGACGGGAAGAGGGCGATTGGAAAAAGGCGAGGGTGTTCTGGGACTTCCTAGAATATTTTTTTATTCAGGTGCAAAGTCTGTTGTTTCCACACTATGGAAAATTGATGACAAATCCACCTCTATTTTCATGAACCATTTTTATGGCTTTCTATCGCAAGGTTGGAATAAAACTCAATCTCTCCGATTGGCCAAATTAGAGATGATCAAATCCAAGTATTCTCATCCATTTTACTGGGCTGCTTTCATTTTGAACGGGGATTATGCTTCGAAAATAAATTTTGGCAATCGTAATTGAGGTTTTTGTGGGGATTTTAGTCAGAGATCACAAAGTCTTGCAATCGAGATTCTATTGTTTTTCCATCTGAGAGAAAAGCTGTCACCATCCAGTAGAATGTTTTTTGTTTGAGAAGTCTGTTTGTGATTTCATCGGAAAGTAAGGTGTGATTTATAGTGATCTTGTCGCTTTTCCAAATAGGATATAAGGATTCGTCAAAAATTTCGAGGATAAAATAGTCTAAATTTTGGACATGTTTCCATTCGAACTCAAGTTGAGTTTTTAGAACCGTTTTTTTGTTTGGAGTGATCAGCGTGACAGAGTAAGATTCAGCACCGCGGTACTTATGTTCCTCAGAGATATTATGTACAAAGAGTGAGATCAAGACAACTCCTATGATAAATATGAAGCCATATATCCAAGCTGGACGAAATGGGTGAAGCTGAAAATATTTTTTCTTTTTCCCGTGGTTGTTTTCTTTGATAATTGTGCTCAAATCATCAATGAACTTTTCTTCTTCTCTGATTATTTCCAGAGCAAATTCGAATTCTTCATGGCAATAAGCACACTGGAATATATGGTCGATGATCCGATTCCTTCTATTTTTTGAGCTTTCACCTCTGAGGCAATCTGTGATGTCTTGGGGTGAGGGGCACTCAGCTCTGGAGACAGGCGGTTTATCTTTCAGATAATCCCTGTAGAGCTCCTTTAAATCTCTATGGCTGATCTTCATATTCAATCCCTTTTTCCTTGAGCATCCTTTTTAGATCATCTAAACCCCGGTAGAGCAGGTTTCTAGTTTTAGCCTCACTCCAATTGAGAAAGATGGCAATTTCCTCAAGGGTCATATTCAATAAAAACAACCTCACGACTCTTCTGCGGGATTCCATGAGAGATTCTACCGCTTCACCCACCATATTTTTTAGCTTGCTCTCAGAAGAATTGTGTTTCTTGTAATAGCTGCGCCTATCAGAAATTTGTTTTCTTTTCTCGTTCGATATCACTCCTTCTTCTCTTTTTGACTTCCTTATCTGATCGATAACACAAGAATTCACAATTTTCTTTATATAAGACGAATAACTGTAGATTTTTTTCTCATCAATCAAAACATTCCATAATTTTATTTTGACTTCTTGGAATATATCGTCCGGATCGATACCGTTTTTCTGTGGATTGAATTGCAAAATTTGTGATTCGATAAACCTTGAATATTTTTCTACAAGCCTTTCAAATTCATGCAATCTATCTTTTTCCATATCTTGTTTGGCGGATTATATCATTTGGTTTATAGTCGAACAATGAACCGCTACTTTATATAGAGGATTTTTTGGCTGATTTTTTCTCAGAATCTGAAAAAAAATTTAATATTTTTAGGAATGAATTAAGAAGACATCATAGGCTTTAGGCAGATTTTTTATTGCGTCTTATACCAACAATGATAATCCCTATCATGAGAAAGCAAACGAAACCAATAATCAATAGCTTGTGCGTTGAATTGGGGAAGATTGTCTGATTGGCTTTTCCTGAGATTATAAATCCCGCCCAATAATAAGGGTGAGATAATGTGCCTGAGTTGATCATTTCCAACTTAGCTTTACGCAGTGCTTTCATAATAGAGTCAGAGGAACGGAGGTGGGTGTAGAACCTTTCCATCAGCTGATAGGTGGCCTGATCGTTGACTGCCCAGAGGCTCATAAGGACAGATGAGGCTCCTGCATAGAAAAAGGCTCTGTTAATGCCTTCAATCCCCTCTCCTCTAATTAGCTGCCCCAGGCCAGTTTGACATGCGGATAGCGTGACAAGATCAGAATTTAGATTTAGATTATAGATTTCATCCATCCGGAGCAGGCCATCTTCTTTTTGATCCTTATCTAAGGCAAGAATAATAGAAGATCTATCAGGCTTCTTATCATCTATTAAGCTGTGTGTGGCAAAGTGGAGAATTTTGTAATCTTCGAGATGTTGATTTTTTAGTTGCTCCTCAGATGCGCTTTCTCTCTGAAAAATTGTCTTTTTGTTTTCTGAAAAAAGTGCGCCGATTTTTTCAATCTCTATTCCGCTATACTCCAATCTGTAAAGGCTAAAAGTATTGGTTGAAAAGAAACCTTTGAGGATGTCTTCTCCATTTTCTTCTGTTTCCAATGAGCCAAAATAAGGATCTCCCAATGCTAGAAGTTCCATCCTCCGTTTTGAGCCGTTTGTTTTTTTGCGGTCTATCAATTCGTATAAAGATGAAATCGAGGGCGCGTATGTTATTGTATAATCTTCAATTAGCCAGCGGTTCATCTCTTTCTGAGTAATTAGTGTTTCAAAGGGGAGAAAGTTTAGAATATCGCCCGGGACGAAAATGATGTTTTTAATATTTGCATTTATTCCAGGCATCACAAGTTGGGAGAAAAGTGTATAGCCTAAATCGAAATCTTGGTTGCTCTTGTCAGTGATAATTTTGAGGTAGTTCGAAACCATATTCTGGAGTTCTTCACTCGGGGGGATTCTAAAGATTTTAAGTTCCTTTTTAGTCAAGACAAATGCGTAAGAGCTCCTTTTTCCTACGGTATAGGCAAAGAAGGCTGTTTTGTTATCAAGGAGTTTTTTCTGAACTTCTTGCATGGGGACAGCTTTAGGGAATATGAGTTGTGCATAGGCGGGGTTTTCAGTCCGAATTTCCAGCTTGAAAGCCTCTAGTTGGTCTTCTAGGCTATTGCGCCTATCCTCAAGTTCATCTTTTTCTTCAGGAGAGAGGCCCCCATCCAGTAGTTGGGTATAAACCTTAGTTATATCCTTCTCTAGTTCTTTTTCCTGGTTAAGAAGCTTGAAATCGACATGAGAGGAGATGTCGATCTTTGATAATTCCAGACTGTCCAAAAAGGCACGGGCTTTGGCTTGTTCCATGTAATTATAGGCTTGGAGGTTATAGTTTCTGTTGGGCTCAGATTCGTGGAGCAATACAAGGAGATCAATAAGATTTTGGTAAGCTTCTATCCTCTTATCAGTCCCAAGAAAACTCGCTTTTTGTTCCTCATTCTGGATGTTTGACCGAATTAATTCGATGGTTTCAATAGAATTCTTGTATTTTTGGAGTGCTTTTTTTGGCTCGTTCTGTTCTCTCAATGTGTTGCCGAGCTCAAGGTAAGCCTCCCAGAGGATTTGTCCACCGCCTACGTCTTGTACTAGATGGATAGCGCTTTCAAAATACTGCGTAGATTTTTCGTAATTTCCTAAATTGTAGTGAACTATACCTAAGTTGTTGAGGAGCATTCCCTCAGATTCCCTGTCCTCACTTTGTTTCGCCTTTTCGAGCCCTTGGTTAAAGTACTCCAACGCTTTTGAATAATTCTGCGCGTCTGAATTTATCGATCCAAGGTTATTTAACACTTTGATCTCTGTCTCTTTGTCGCCGATCTTTCGCGCGAGTTCTAAAGATTCTTTATAATACTCAATCGCCTGATTGAAATCGTTCTTGCTAAATTCAAGCTGAATTTTTGACCTTAGAGTAGTACCGAGATTATTTAAAGTTTTAGAGATCTCTTTCTCTCGGCCTAATTGATAATCAATTTGTAAGGCTTCATTGAATAAGTCAATTGCCTTATCCAAGTTTCCAATTCTTTTATAGATTATTCCCATATTGCTTAAAAAATCTGCTTCGTCGGTCTTATTCTCAAGTTCTTTTGCTATCTGTAATGCCTCTTGATAGTAGCGCAATGCCTGTGAGTAGTCAGTTTTATATCTCCAGTAATAAAGGCCAATATTATTTGAGCATCGGCCTATCTCAATTTTGTGGTTCAATTTTCTCGCGATCTCCAAGCCTTTCTCATTATTGGAGTAAGATTGTTCAAACTCATTCATAAACCAATATGTTAAGCCCAGTTGCCTAAGGCATTTTAATTCATGCTCTTTGCTACCGATTTGCCTGGCCATGTCGATGGCCGTCTGGAATTCTTGAGTGGCTTCATCAAATTGATCTTTGTCTCGAAGTTCCTTAGCTTCCACATAATGAGAGTAAATATCTAGAGCGCTTTGGCTCTCAAGATCTTGTTTTTTCAGGCCATTTTTTTTTGCTATTTTTAGGGCAGCCTGATATTTTTCTGTTGAAGTCGGCATCTGACCCAAGTTCCAATACAAAAGACCGAGCTTGATGAGATGATCGCACTCTTTTTCTTTGGCAGAATTTGTTTTAATAAGAGCAAGGGATTTGTTAATTATTTCTATGGCTTCTGCAAATTCACCGTTTTTCTGGAGCTCCTCCGCTTCCTTTAAGTATTGAGTTCCTTTGTCAGGGAAAGATATCTCTTGCCATTCAATTTCATTAGAATGGAGGAGAAAGGGTAGAAGTGTACAGACAAGAACAAGGAGAAATCTTACTTCTTTAAATCCCTTCAATTCTTCACTTCCTGGCTATGTGGAGTACTGATTCTGATTATTGCATAACAAATTGTGACAAATCAACATAGGAGGAACAATCGCCTTTTGAGATGAATTTGAGGGGTGATATTTAGTAGTATCTCTCCTCTCCAGAGGTGAGATTCAAACGTAAACCCTTTAGACAAGGGCTTAGACTATAATATTTTTTTTCTATAAAACAGAGAAATCAATTCTCTTTGTTTTCTAGAAAGAAATAGAGATTTTCTTTTTAAGCCAAAAAGTCTAATTCAGATTTGACTTCTTTTTAATCGCCGCCGCTTGGTCTTCCACTTTCCAAATCACCCGTGATCTTGAGTTTTTGCTTGATGTCGTTTGTTTCGTCAGGAGCCTTATCGGTTTCCTGATCGATAAAGGGCAGGAGAGACAACAGGGATGTGACGAATGCGACCTGTTTCTTGATGAAATTGTTGAAGTCGAACTTCTCAGTCCGAGGTTTCGCATTCAGTGTTGGAACGGAGAGTGCAAGCAGAGCAACGCACACAATCAGCGCTGTAACCTTGATGGTTTTTTTTGGCATTGTAACCTCCTTTTAGGTTACGCTCGCCTTAGGTGAGAGAATACATTTAGAGGGATTTATTCATATTGGTGCCATAAAAAGTTTTAATCCCTTCATTCTCATCCAAGGCAGCGTTAATAAGCTAAAAAATTAAGGGCGTAATGTCAAGCCCTTTTTTGGGCGTAAATGGTTTAAAATAATTGATTTACCCCAT
>JBATYS010000204.1:0-13906 GCA_049674205.1 Candidatus Aminicenantaceae bacterium | reverse complement strand
ATAATCCAGCGATCTTTCAATTGGCGCCCTTCACACGGCAGCAACGGATACCAAAAGGGCGTGTCGCCGCCTATGTATGCTCCAACTTCACCTGTAAACAACCTACATCTGATCCTGTGCAATTGCTCAAATTCCTCGACATCAAATAAACAATCTCATATTTAGAATGTCATGGAAAGTGGCTCCAAAACCGCGATTGGTTGAATTCTCGATAGCAGTATTAATTGATCAGATTGTGTGGCTGAGAAAACCGTGAGAAGGGCTGGACGGGCATGGTACATCTCCTTGTAGGGTCCGTTCCCCGAACGGACCGTTTGGGAAACGGTCCCTACATCTAAAATGGAAAGAGTCCCGCTGATGTTTAGTTGTCCGTTTTCGAAATCATATAATCTGATCAATCGAAATATCGTCCATCACAGTTTTGGGTATGCTTGCTATGTCATAAAAGAGTTTTCAATTTGTGGTTGGAATGTTAAAATGCATGTTTATAATTCTAAAAGTATCCCAAAATGACGACAGCAAAACTGAACACAGACAAACCGATGATCCTTCTGACGAACGACGACGGTTTTTTTTCAGAGGGATTGGAAGTTCTTGCCCGGGCCCTCAAAACCATAGCTCAGGTTTATATCGTCGCGCCCGACCGGGAGAAGAGCGCCACCTCTCTCGCCCTAAGTCTTCACAGACCTCTAAGAGTCAAAGAAGTTCGAAAGAATATTTACGCCATCGACGGAACGCCAGCAGATTGCGTGTACATGGCCGTACAAAAATTGCTTCCGCGCAAACCTGACCTCCTGATCTCCGGCCCCAACCCCGGGCCGAACCTCGGTCAACAGGATACCGCCTATTCCGGAACTGTTGCAGGAGCACTCCAGGGCACCTTTCTTCAAATTCCCAGTGTAGCTCTCTCTATCCTCCATGATGCAGAGAAAATTTTTCACTATGAAAATGCCACCAAAATCGCACTCGTATTGATCAAAAAGATCCTGAAAATCCCTCCTAAAGAAGGTATTACATTAAACATCAATATCCCCCCTCCTCCTGTTAGGGGAATCAAGGTTGTCAAACTCGGACAGAAGAGATACAACCCTGAGATCATAGAAAAGATTGATCCAAGAAATCGTACATACTTCTGGATCGGAACCGGACAACCCAAAGCCATTGGTGAAAAAAACAGCGACGTCAAAGTCATCGAAGAAGGGTACATCACAGTTACGCCTCTTCACACAGATAAAACTGACTACACCTTAGTCGATAATGCAGGCTTTCAAAATATATTCCTCTCTTTAAACGATGAAATTCTTTAAGAAACTTTATGATTGGGTCCTTCATTGGGCAGAGACACCCTACGGCCCTCTGGCCCTGTTTCTTCTTTGCTTTGCAGAAAGCTCCATCTTTCCCATTCCCCCCGATCCCCTGTTGATCGCTCTCTGTTTGGGAGTGATCAAAAAGTCCTGGAGATTTGCATTCATCGCATCTGTGGCTTCTGTGTTGGGAGGTATGTTGGGGTACTTGATCGGATACGGGCTGTGGGATGGCGTCAGTTCCTTTTTCTTTGAGTATGTACCAGGATTTTCAGCAGAAAAATTCCAGTATGTTCTAGGCCATTATCAGGAGCAGGGTTTTCTCTATGTCTTCCTTGCAGGACTTACGCCCATCCCCTACAAGATCTTCACAATTGCCTCAGGCGTGTTCAAGATGAATTTCCCGCTTTTTATCCTCGCCTCCGCCATAAGCCGCTCGCTCCGTTTTTTTGGCGTTGCCGCACTCTTCTGGAAATTCGGCCCCTCGATAAAAGTATTTATCGACAAATATTTTAATATTCTAGGTTGGGCCTTCTTCATCCTTCTATTCGGGGGATTCCTCGTCATCAAATACCTCATTTAATACCCAAAGGTACCAATGCGCGCTCAATCCAAAGGCATACATCTCGAAACGAAAATCAGACGACTGGAAGAGGCTTTAGAAAATCTTGCCCGCCATAAAAAAGAGTGCAGGTTGTGCCCGAGAGAATGTGGTGTAAACCGAGCCAAGGGAGAGATGGGATTCTGCAAAAGCGGAAGCCTTGCCTCAATCTCCCATGCTCTTCTGCATTATGGAGAAGAGCCTGTTCTGAGCGGCATCGAGAATTGTCGAGGAGAGAGGTCGCCAGTGCGTTCATGTGGGTCCGGAACTGTCTTTTTTTCGGGTTGCCACCTCAAGTGTGTATTTTGTCAAAACTATCAACTGAGCTGGGAAAACTTGGGAGATCTTGTGTCCGATGAAGAACTGGCCAATAGGATGTTGAGCCTTCAGGCCAATGGTGCTCTCAACATCAACTTGGTCTCCCCCACTCATTTGATCCTGCCGATCCTCAATGCCATCCGGATCGCTACCCTCAAAGGACTCCGGCTGCCGATCATCTACAACTCGAACGGATACGAAAAGGCCAGCATTATCAGATGTTTAGAGGGAATTGTTGACATCTATCTGCCAGATATCAAGTTTTTTTCCAACAACTTGGCCAAAAGCCTGTCGGAAGTCTCTGATTATTTTGCATACACACACTCAGCGGTAAGCGAGATGTACATGCAAAAACCCATTCTTGTCCTGGACGAGGAGGGGGTAGCTAAGGAGGGACTTATCATCCGACATTTGGTCCTTCCTGACCATGCCGAGGATTCCCTCGATATACTGGATTGGATAGCACAGAACCTGTCCACATCCGTTTGTTTGAGCCTCATGAGCCAGTATCAGCCCTGTTTCAATGCCCCACCAGAGTACAAAAAAAAACTTTCAGTTAAAGAATATTCCAGGGTATTGGATAGAGCTCAAAGCTTTGGATTCAAGACAATCTTCTTCCAGTCTGAGCCGTCAGCACTTGAGGAATCTCTCACTCCTGATTTTTCCCGGAAAAATCCTTTCCATTGGAAAGGTTAAGGGATTAAAATAAAAAGGCATCATCCAGAAACTTTTATTTCAAGCGTGAAAGAGGCAACCAAATGAAACGAACATGTTTTGTATTTCTGATCCTAGTTGCCCTTAATCCCGCATTTTCAGAACAAAAAAAGCCATCTGTGAACATAGAGGATTTGACATGGTTGGAGGCGGAAAAGGTTCTTAAGACCTACGAAGTGGTACTCATAGCGCTGGGGGCGAGGACCAAAGAGCACGGGCCACATCTTCTGCTGAAGAATGATTTTCTCATGGCCGAATACCTCAAGGACCGGGTCATTCAAGATGTCTCTGTGGCTGTCCTCCCCACTCTTCAATATGGCTACTACCCTGCCTTCCTCGAATATCCAGGCTCTGTATCCCTTAGGGCCGATACGTTCACAAACGTTGTTATTGATATCTGTATGTCTATGCATGGCTATGGAATTCGAAAGTTCTACATCCTCAATACGGGAGTCTCTACACTCCGTCCTCTCGAGAGTGCGGCGGAAGAGCTCGAGAAGAAGGGTGTGATCCTTCGTTATCTCAATATCCTGGAAGCTGACAAAAAAATCCCATCTGGATACTTGAAACAGCAAGGAGGTACTCATGCTGATGAAGGAGAGACATCCATGATGCTCTACATCTCTCCAGAGTCTGTCGACATGAGCAAAGCTGTCAAGGATTTTGACGCAAGGCCCAACAGAAGAGGATTGACGAGAGACCCGGAAGGATCTGGCCATTACAGCCCCACGGGAATATGGGGGAACCCGACTCTGGCAACTCGGGAAAAGGGAGAAATCATCGTAGAGACCACAGTCAAAGAGATCATCGAGGAGATCCAGGACCTCATCAACCTCAAAATAGAGCAAAAGGAATCGAAATGAAAATATTGCTGACGTGTAAAGAATTTCCTCATTCAAAGGTGATCGGGGGCCCCATCATCATATACAACCGCTTAAAGCACCTGTCCAAAAACCATCTCGTCTCGCTGGCTGCCTTTTCCCGGGAGGAAGATGAGAAATACGTCTCCTCGGTGGAAGGATATTGCCACGATCTAAAACTCATCCCTCTTCCTCCGAAACGCTCTCCTTTAAAAACTACAAAGGATTTTTTCTTTTCCCCTGTTCCCCACTATTTTCTCCGGGTCCACGATTCTCCCAAGATGTCCAAAACGATTGCCGACATGGTCGCAAAAGACAATTATGACTTTGTCATCGGGGAATACTCGGTGATGGGCCAGTTCATCCACAAAAACCCTCTTCTTCCACCAGTCCGCCGAATCATCTCAGTCCATGAATGTTATTATCTAGCCCGTCTCAAAGACTACCGTTTTCACAAGTGGGGAAGGAAAAAGCTTAGAGAGCTCATCAACCTGAAAGGACTGAAAAAATATGAATTCGATATGTATTCTCAAGCTGACAAAGTCCTCACCCTCACTCCACAAGGAAGGGATGAGCTCCTGGCCATCCGCCCTGACCTGGATATCGCTATCGTCCCTCATGGTGTAGATGTGGAACACTTCTCATATTCGGATCCCAGTGAGGGGGAACAGAGTGTGGTTTTTGTTGGGAATTATCTTCATTACCCGAATGTGGATGCCGTACTCTATTTTCACCAAGAGATATGGTCAAAAGTGAAAGCTATTTGTCCCAAGTTGAAATTCATCATCGTGGGGAAATCTCCCCCACTGGAAATACAAGATTTGACCCAAGACGAGTCCATAACAGTCACTGGCAGAGTGGATGATGTAACCCCCTACATCCGAGAGGGGCAGATTTTTATCTGTCCAGTCCGGTTGGGAGGCGGATTCCGGGGAAAGATCCTGGAGGCCATGGCAGTGGGCAGACCGATCGTGTCCACATCTCTCGGGGCAGAGGGTATTCCCAGCAAAAACGGCGAGAATATCATTATCGCTGACGACACAGAGGACTTCGCTGTGGGCATAGAAAAGCTCCTGAAAGACAGAGATCTTTATGAAAGGATCCGCCAGGCTGGAAGAAAACTCGTAGAGGAGAAATACGCCTGGGCAAAGGGCGTCGAAGTTTTAGAAGGTATTCTTGAGGAAATGATAAAAATTCCACCTAAGTAGCATTTTTATGAATGATTTAACCTGGATTATTCACGGACAAAGGTTGCAGCAGCGGCGAGGCCGTGGCTCATGAAGATGTAGTAAGCTACCTCGAATGAGCTACAACGAAGCTGATGCTGTGAGATTGGTTCGCCCGAAGGGTAAAAGATGCTGCCATTAAGATATTGAATGCTTTGGGAATATAAATTTGGCAGCAGATTTTATGAATAATTCAGATAGGAGATAGAGATGAAGACAACCATGGTAATCCCCAGCTATTGGGGAAGGAAAAAAGAAGAAGGATGGAAGAGCACGGATTCTGTGTACGACCACCCTACGCATTTGGATGGTGAAGGGACACTGCGCCGCGCCCTGGAAAGCCTGACTATTCTTGAAAATAAAAACTTTGACCTGGTCATACTCGGTGTAGCAACAGCAGAGGACATCCAGGAAGAAGTGGAAGAACGGCTGGAGGCCATCATCAAAGAAACAAATCCCGCTGTTCCCACACATCTCTTCTCTTACACTCGATTAAAGGACATCCATACACACTTGGCACAGAACGACCGTGACGATCTCATCCCTCTCCTACAGTTGAATGGTTACTCCAACGTGAGAAACCTGTGTGTGTTCGTGCCCCATCTTATGGGTTCAGAAGTATCCGTTCTCATCGATGACGATGAAATATTCGAAGATCCCCGGTTCATGGACAAAGCACGGGAACACATTGGCCGCACTCTTGGGGATGACAAAGTGCTTGCTGTTGCAGGTTTTTACATAAATCCTGACGAAGATTATTTCCTCCATAAAGAATTTATGAATTGGATGACGTACTGGGATAAATTCGACTGTATGAACCGTGCGTTTGCAGAGATCATCGAGAAAGAGCCACGCCTCAAAGTGACGCCTTTTGCTTTTGGTGGAAATCTGGTCATTCATAGCGACCTATCTAGGCTTATCCCCTTTGATCCTTCTATTCCCAGGGGTGAAGACATAGATTTTCTCATCAATGCACGGATGTTTGGGTTTAAAACTTATCTGGATAACACGCTCTCGATCAAACATGACGCCCCCCCAAAAACCTACCCTGTATGGCGAAGGGTGCGTGAAGACATCCTTCGCTTTGTCTTTGAAAAAAACAAGCTGGACTCTCAAGAAGACGTCCAGGATATGGTGAGAGTCTCAGCCAATGATCTCGGTCCTTATCCCGGCGAATTCTTGAAAGAAGACCTGGAAGAGAAGGTGTTTTGGTCAAACCAGATGCTCGCCATCGATTACCTCAGTCAGGGTGAAAACAAGGCGGCCTCAGAATGTTTGGAAAACATCGCTCTGGCCCATAGAAACCTGAATTCCAAAACGAACTCATTTCAAGATCTGTGCAACCTACAGAAAAAGTGGAAGGGCCTAATGGATTATTTTTCCTCAGACAGAGTGGCACGTGAGGTCTGCAGACAGATCCACCTTCCGAGGGAATAACTCGCTTCTTCGATGTTGCCTTTTATCGGGGAAGTTTACTGCTCGCTATTCCAAGAGCTTGAGCTAGCTCACGCAGCTTGGACTGGATCCTCAAGATATTTTCCGGTCCCATACGAAGGAGATGCTTCTGCGACTGACTCAAGCTTTCAAGCTCAGGATCCACGATCGCATAGGATATGATCTTTTTCTCCAGAAGGATGTCTTTCACTACGGGAACATTGAGGAGCTCTACAAAAGCCCGGCTTAGAGTGTCTTGAAAATCCACATTTGGATACCCCAGGTCTTTATACGCCTCCTGAATGACCGGTTTCAGCTGCTTGAAAAGTCTGACTGTGCCTTCTGTGTCCAAAGAATCGAAAACTTCAGCAACGGAGTTGTATCGGTCATATGAGGCGGGGTCCAAATACGTGCGGCCGTTTCCTTCCACCACATGAAATCCTTCTGTGAGAGTAAAAAAATCGACTTGGGCGCGTGGACTTTGGCCATTGGCGATATTGTCTACTCCAGCCACGAACTTCAGGACTAGATTATTCGTCTTGGCCCAATTTGTAAGTCGGGAATTTGATGTAATCCCTTTGATCAGGTCGCGGATGACTGGATCGCTTTTGTTCAGATCAACCTGGATGGGTTCGACGACCTCTGTTTCCGGAGCTTTTTCCTCATCCTCTGAAGCCGAAGGCACTGCCTGCTCTACAACCTCATCGGCTGTCGGTTGTTCTCCGCCCCTATCCAGAATGAAAAAATAATAAATAGCGATAGCCAGAGCGATCAATACAATAAAAATAATCCCTGCGAGTATAACTTTTTTCTTTTCTTCCATATCCCTGTTTTAGCCTCCTTTTTTATTTTAAAGCTTTCACGGCACAAAAAAAAGAAACATTTTTTTTTATTTCTTTTCCGACAATTTTCTTGAATCCCATTTCGATTTTTGGCATATTGATCATTCATAAAACAGAATCAGAATGTCTGAAGCCACTTTCATCTTAAAAGTCTAAGGAGAGCGTTATGGGAGGTCTATTCGGTGTTGTCTCAAAACAGGATTGTGTCTTAGATCTCTTTTATGGGACAGACTATCATTCCCATCTAGGAACAAAACGCGGGGGACTTGCCGTGAAGTCCCATGATGGGTTCAAACGATTTATCCACAGCATAGAGAATGCACAATTCCGGTCAAAATTCGAGGACGACATCACTAAACTTAAAGGAAATAAAGGTATAGGCATTATCAGTGATAATGAAGACCAGCCCGTCCTCATCCGGTCCCATCTGGGCAACTATGCCATTGCGACTGTCGGTGTCATACAGAATGCGGATGAACTCGCAAGGAAAGCATTCGCGAGACACCCCACACACTTTGCAGAGATGAGTTTTGGCGAGGTCAATCCCACAGAACTCGTGGCAACATTGATCAATCAGGAGACGTCTTTTGTTGACGGCATACAAAACGCCCAGGATGCGATCGACGGTTCATGTTCTATGCTTCTCTTGACTGAGGACGGGGTTTATGCCGCCAGAGATAAATACGGAAGAACACCGATCGTGATCGGTGAAAAATCAAGCAGTTTTGCAGCAACCTCAGAGACATGTGCCTTTCCCAATCTCGATTATGAGATTACAAAATTCCTGGGCCCGGGTGAGATCGTACTCATATCCGAGGAAGGGCTCGCATCAAAAAAACCACCTGGAGACTTGCTTCAGGTCTGTGCCTTTCTCTGGGTGTACTACGGATTTCCCGCTTCACACTATGAGGGCATCAATGTGGAGAGTGTCAGAAACAGATGTGGAGCATTTTTGGCCCAAAGAGAGGATTTTCCGATAGATCTCGTCGCAGGGATTCCAGATTCAGGCATCGGGCACGGACTGGGTTTTGCCAGCGAAGCGAAGATTCCCTTCAAGAGGCCATTTGTGAAATACACACCAACATGGCCACGGAGTTTCATGCCACAAAATCAAGATACCAGAGATCTGGTGGCAAAGATGAAACTTATCCCGATCAGAGACCTGATCGAGAATAAGAAGCTACTTTTCTGTGAAGACTCCATCGTAAGGGGCACACAACTCCAAGACACCATTCAGAGACTGTATGAATTCGGCGCCGAGGAAGTCCACATGCGTCCCGCATGTCCTCCTTTGATATTCGGATGTAAGTTTCTGAATTTCTCCAGATCAAAGTCTGAATTGGACCTGGCTGGTCGAAGAGCAATCCAAGAGCTCGAGGGAGATGGCGAAGTCGAGCTGGACGAATATGCGGATACATCATCGGATAAATACAATATGATGATCAAACAGATAGAGAAAAGGCTCCAACTGACCTCCCTCAGGTATCAGAGACTTCAGGACCTCGTTAAAGCCATCGGACTCCCCAAAGAAAAATTGTGCACTTACTGTTGGGACGGAGTCGATCCCCGTTGAATAATTCAAGAGAAAGTTGGATTATTCGCGGACCGAGCTTGCAGTAGCGGCGAGGAAGTGACTCATGAAGTTGTAGTAAACTACCACGAATGAGTTACGATGAAGCCGATGCTGTGAGATCGGTTCGCCCGAAGGGTAAAAGATGCTGACAATAAAAATATCAAAAGTTATTAAATTTAAATGTGTCAGCAGATTTTACGAATAATTCAAGAGGTGGGTTTGTAGGTAACCTCGAGGTTAACCTCATCCTCTTCACCGAAAAGACGGAGTAAAACTTCAGTATCACGTGTCGACCATTTGGAAACATACTCCAAGTGCCCCATGCCAATAGCATTCCCCCATTCGGAAATGTTTTCCTTATGAGTGACATCTTCCCAGGAGATCTTATCTTCGGTCGGTCTTCCGTATTTTTGTATTAGCAGGTCTTTGATCCGCTTAAAGTCCACAATATTCTGGTTTTTGTTCGTATGCTGTTCCAAGAAGCTGAGTTTAGCCCCGTTTAATCTATCATTCGAAAAATAATAGCCGATCAGGCAATCCCGCTCTAAAATCTCTTTCTGATATCCGAATATTTGATAGCCTTGGGATTCTCCCAGGTGAGCTGGCTGTCCTTCTGTTCTCTTCAACTGATTGCTGTTCATCCCCCACTTGGCGTTCTCCAGGTAAACCTTTGAGCGGATAACCATAGTATTTTTTGTCGCGTCGCCCTGGATAGTGATCACTTTGGTCACATTAAAAAGCTTATCCACCAAGGACTCAAGAACATACCCCGACTTTGTACATCCCGTATTTTGAGAAGTAAAATACACATAATTGAATATTCGCCGAAACTTCCTTTCGCTGCTGAGAGTGAGGATATCACCCTTATTCAATGTCGCGATCACACGGCTTTTTTGGTCGGGCTCCAGATAGATCTGTGCTTTATCCGCGACAATAATGAGTTTTTTTCCTGCAGAAAAGATCAAAGATGAGAAGGATATAAGACAGATGATCAAACACATAAAGCCCCATATTCGTCCATGTCTTCTTTTCATTATTATCCGCCTTTTTTGGCCTTATCGCTGTCAATTTAACATTATTTGTTAAATATAATGACAATTATTTGCATCGCCTATTCAAAAAGTACTCCGAAACGGACTTTTCGTCAATCGCCTCTAAGGGTGAATTTTTGGGGGTGATGACATGCCTACCCTCTCTCAAAGGTTTTTAACTAACATTTCCGATGTGAAATGGAGGTGCTTATCGCGCCCCTTGTCCTTGGCAACGTACATGGCAAGGTCTGCATTTTTCATCAGTGTCTCTGCATCTTTTCCGTCGATAGGATAAATGGCTGTCCCACAGCTTCCCGTGATGATGTGAGGATGGCCATCGAGTAAAAAAGGCTTCCGGATCGCATCGAGCACCTTTTCTGCTATCTTGTTCACATCTTCAGAACTTTCCACTTCGGGGAGTATATACATAAATTCATCCCCACCCATCCGGGCGAGTGTATCCGTCTCACGCAGAAGATTTTTCAGGCGATCAGCCACCGCCTTCAAAAGCTGGTCGCCGCAACTGTGTCCCAGTGTATCATTGATGATCTTGAATCTGTCTAAGTCGATGTATATAAGAGCGAGGTTTGTCTGGTTTCTACGGGCACGTGCCAGCTCAAACGCTATCCTGTCATAGAAAACAAGTCTGTTTGTCAGGCGTGTCAGAGGGTCATGTGTTGCTGTATGGATCAACTGTTTCTCAGCGAGTTTTCGCGGTGTGATATCCCGGGAGATCACACAGAAGACTTTTTTTCCTCTATATGAGACCAGGTTCACATTGATCTCAACATCAACGAGTGTCTCATCTTTCCTGCGATACTGCATTTCGCCTTTATAGGAGGAGCGATCCTTAAGAATTCGCAGTATTTTTTGATAGATGTCATCCTGGCCATTGGCCACAAAATCATAAAGGCTCAATCCAGGAATTTTTTCGAGAGAATAGCCGAGGAGTCTCTGCATAGACTGATTGGCTTCAAGAATAACTCGAGTTTCCACATCTGCCAGAAAGATGCTCTCCGTGCTCTGTAACATCACGGCTTTGTATCTTTCCTCATTCTCGATCAGCGTCTCTTCTCTTTGTTTCTGATCGGTGATGTTTTGAAGGACCACCACATAGCCAAAATAATCTTGTGTTTGTTGCTTGAGTGGTGATATTCGCGCGTTGTACCACATTTCATCTCTATTGATCGTCATGAGAAAATCAAACTGTTGGACGTTCCCATAATCTTCTACTCTGTAAATGGCATTCTGGAACAGATCAGCTACATCCCTTGGCAAGACTTCTTTGAAGTGTTTTCCCAGGAAATTTTTGGGGTGTGCAAACAGGTCCTTTCTGTCCGGAGATTGGAAATACTTGTGGAAAGTGCCATCCGCGCTAAGGATAAAGATGAGGTCTTCAAGAGTGTTAATTATGGTGAGAAGGTTCTTCTCGTTTTTTTTGAGTGCATCCTCACTCAGCTTACACTCGATCACGGCTGTTTCTAGTTCTTCGATTCTATTGTTGATTCTTTTTGCTTCTGCAGACGTGTCTTTTTTCTTTACAGATTCTGTCATTCTAGCCCTGCGACCCTGGCAAATATTCCAATGAGCCAAACATTATTTTGCAATATATGTGCCAAACCTCAATATAGTCTAACTCATTAATTATAAATCAATTATGCTTTTCCCCCCTGGATGACCTAAGGTGCAATACCAATTTTTGTCATAATAATGCCATTTATTGACATTTTTGCACGCCTCAAACAGATATGACCTTTTCTGCCATACAGAGCCTCTCCCCTATCGGAGGGTGAGAATAATAGAGAAGTTTCACCCACCAACTTGGATAGGCATTGGAGAGGTTTCGATTGGCTAGTCCTGCAAGTGCAGTTACGAAGGCATCCTTGTCGGGGATACTTCTCAGGGCATATCGATCGGCTTGGCTCTCAAAACGCCTGGAGAGGGCGTTGGAGAGTGGTCCGAAGAGAAAAGCAGATAGGGCGCCCATCAGTATGGCAAAGAAGGGGAATAAAGACAGGTTAGCGCGTGTGGACAAAAGAAACGAGGGGAAGACAGCCTTCATGATAAGGTTTAGACAAAAGAAGACGACAAGCTGTTGGAGTGTTCCCAGAACAATGTGCTTCCAGATATGACGGTATTTGTAATGCCCCACTTCATGGGCAATGATAGAGACGATCTCGGGAACTGTCATGTTTGCAATCAGATTATCCCCCAAAACGACCCGGCGCGTTTGTCCCAAGCCGGCAAGGAATGCGTTTTCTTTTTTTGTCTGTCGGCTCATATCCTCTACAAAAAAACCGGAGCTTTTCAGTCCCCCCTCGATGAGAATTCTGTCGAGCGCATCAGTCATTTCTTTGTTTTCGACCGGTGTGTATTTGTTAAAAATGGGGAGAATCAGGACTGGAAACAGAGTGGCAAAAATTGCGCTCACAAAAGCCATGGCTATCCCGGCGATCCACCACCACTGCTGGGGATATCGCTCCAAAATCCAGAAAAGCATCCCTAATAGGATTAGAAAAATGACAAGCCCTACCAAGTAGGATTTCATCTGTTCCCAAAGCCAGCTTCTCCGTGTGTGATTGGAAAAATGCCATTTGTGTTCATGGATGTAGCCGCTGTAGAAATTAAGGGGAAAACCGAAGACGAACAGGACGGCTTGAAGCACGAAAACATAGATAAAAAATGCATATATGGCAGGTTTGTCTGAAAAAAGATTGGCAAGTCCAGAACTCAAACCGCTGAAATAAAACGCTAAAAGAACACCCAGAGAGAGAAACAGGCCCCAAAGGCCAAGCAGGCGCTTCTCCTTTTCGTATCGCCTGGCTTGTTCTTGCTTTTCTTGATCCAGAAGCGGATGAATCTTTTCCATTATAAGAGCCTTCATCTTAAGGTTTAGATAATCATAAAAATGATCATGAATTTCAAATTCCTAAGATAACATCCCAAGCTTCCGATAGCAAATTGCTCCTAAGGAATATACGCATTCCCAAATCCGTGATGGCATTATTGCTCATCACTGTATTAAATGATCAGATTGTGTGGTGGAGAAAACCGTGAGAAGGGCTGGACGGGCATGGCACATCTCCCGAGGGGAGATGTGAGGGAAGCCCGGATCCGAGCGAAGTTTCCTCGCCGGGGAAACTGAGCGTGTTTTCGAAATCATCAATCTGATCATTCTGAAAATCTTTTATCATGGATGGGGAATTGACTTTAGAGGGAGTTGAGTTTTTGGGGAAAGATGAGTATGATGCGGGATGATTGTTGGCGAACATGAATCTTGCACACCTTGCTCTGTTATTCGGCGTTGGCGCTATCGCCGGATTTATCAACGTAAATGCCGGTGGAGGGTCCACCCTTACGCTGCCCACGCTCATCTTTATGGGTCTCGATGCCGCGTTGGCCAACGGCACAAACAGAGTGGCCATATTCATACAAAATATTTTTGCGGTGGCCTCTTTCCACAAGAGAAAGGTTCATCAATTCAAAAAGAGCTTTGTCTTCGCTCTTTTCACCCTACCAGGAGCAGTCATCGGGGCGATAATGGCCACCCGGGTGAGCAATATCCTGTTCCAACGCATCTTAGGTGTGGTGTTGATATTCATCGTCTTTTCCATGTTCTTCTCGCGTTCGTATAAGAATAACAATTCAAATCAAAGCGATACAAACCAATGGCTGATCTATCCTGCGCTGTTTGGAATAGGATTCTATGGCGGATTTATTCAAGCAGGCGTTGGATTCATGATCATGGCTGCTCTCTACCATTTGCTCCACCTTGACCTCATTCGTGTGAACATGCACAAAGTATTCATCGTCCTTATATACACATTTCCAGCGCTCCTTGTGTTTGCCTTCACTGGGAATGTGAACTGGGCATATGGCTTGGTTCTTGCTGCAGGAAATGCATTAGGCGGATGGTGGGGCGCTCATGCGGCTGTTAAGGGCGGAGAAAGAGTCATCCGCATCATTCTTGGGGTTGCTATTACTATCATGGCCCTCAAACTTT
>JBATYS010000203.1:0-3107 GCA_049674205.1 Candidatus Aminicenantaceae bacterium | reverse complement strand
TCGGCAACCTCGGGGGTGTCGAAGTGGGAAACAATAACCATCTCGTCTACCTCGATGGGATCACAAGAGCCGCACTCGAGACAGGAGGAAATTTCTACCTCAACCCGAGCTGGTCCACCATCGTCGCGGCCTGTTATTACGCCAGAGAGATCCCGAACCTTTCATTCAAGATCTCCATGCTTCTCTCGACACAAAATGCCATCCAGCTCAGGATGCTCATGAACATCTTCAAGGAATATCTCCGTGATGATGGGACCACACCCATCTACGAGATCAACATCGGGAACGCGGCAACAGCAGAAACCTTCATCCAGTGCAGTGAAGAGATGGAGGCTTCGGGTCTCCCCACTATCTATCTCGCCGCACATCTCAGGATAAATCCCGATCTCGGAATGGCAGATTTCAACTGGACAGAGAGCGCTTTCCAAGTTTTTGAGGCGGGAAGAGACCTGACCATCAAATACGAGAGTGACGGGACATCGCGTCCTTACGATACCATGGAGGCCTATTTCTTCTCTGACGATGAAAGGAACGAAAAGGCGGACCTGATCGGGGATGTGATCTACCATAAATGTGTCCGGTGTGATCTGGATGCCAAAGAAATTATGAGACGGGGGCATAAAGCACTATTCGCCAAGATTTCCTACAGATAGCTTCTCTGTCCTCGAAACGGGAGAAATCATGGACCTAGGGATTCAGAATAAGGTGGCGTTGGTGGCTGCATCCAGCAGCGGCCTGGGGAAGGCAGTCGCCCTCCAACTCTCCAGAGAAGGTGCAAAGCTCGCCATCTGTGCGCGAAGCGAGGCAAACCTCCTCAAGGCCAGAGAAAATATTGCCGCCGAAACAGGCGGCATCGTCCAGGCCTATACTGCGGATGTGACACAGAAAGAACAGGTCGACCAGATGGTTACAGATATCGTTTCAACGCTCGGGTCTATCGACATTCTGGTCTGCAATGCCGGAGGCCCTCCTCCGGGTTTTGTGAATGATTTCACACCGGATGACTACCGCAATGCCGTTGAACTCAATCTTTTGAGCACAATTTCCCTCTGCTATGAAGCCATACCCTACATGAAAAAGAACCGATGGGGAAGGATCGTATGTATCACCTCTGTCTCAGCAAAACAACCCATCCCAAACTTGGTCCTTTCGAACACGGCGAGGGCCGGAGTTCTCGGATTTGCCAAGTCACTGTCCGAACAAGTCGCACCTTATGGGATCACTGTCAATTCCGTCTGCCCCGGATACACAAAAACAGAGCGGGTGGGAGATCTCGCCCGATCCTATGCCGATTCGGGAAAGGGGACGCAGGAGGATTTTTACAAAACGATCGAGGCGAGTATCCCCATGAATAGGCTGGGTACAACAGAGGAGTTTGCACACACAGTGGCTTTTCTGGCTTCAGAGGGTGCGGGTTATATCACCGGTGTGGCCCTGCAAATCGATGGAGGCTACATCAAAGGTTTGTTTTAAACTCAGAGAAAGGAGCGAAAACATGAAAGACCTGATGGACAAATGGGAGGGCACACCCTATCCGGAATTTCTCCGGAATCTACCAGAGGTGGATATGCCCTTCGAAGGGATCAAAGCCTGGCTAGTCCAGAGCGACCAAACGCAGGTCGTGTTCTTTGATATAGAGGCTGTCGGCGAAGTCCCGCCTCACTCACACTGTGCACAGTGGGGGATTGTCATCGCGGGCGAAATGAAACTAACTATCGGCGGAGATCCCCAGATCTACAAAAAGGGAGATTGGTATTTTATTGCCGAGGGGGTCGTGCATTCGGCAACTTTCCTCTCTCGAGTCCAAGTGATCGACGTGTTTGCCGACCCGAAGAGGTACACCGCAATATAAATCCATACCGCAACTGAGATAAATTTTGAGGGAAGAGGAACAGAATGAAATATGAATTCGCCAGCTTGATGAAAGGCTTTGAGGGATATGCCATCGGCAAGATGCTCAGTTATCTGGGCGATCCAGATATCATTTCCTTTGCAGGGGGATTGCCCAGCGATGAACTCTTCCCTTTGGATCTCATCCAAAAGGCCGCTGAAAAATCGTTGTGCGAGGACCCGGCGAGAGTCCTCCAGTACTCTCCCATCCCCGGAGAGAAGGATTTGATAGAGGCTATCATCGACTACCTCAAAACTGATGGGATATTTATCGGACCGGAAAATATGGTGATCACCACATCCGGACAACACGGGTTGGATCTCATCGGGCGGGCTTTTCTAGACCCTCAAGATCTGATCGTCATTGACCTGCCCACTTTTGGAGGAGCACTGGCAGCATTCGAGCTAGAGGATGCAAGATACATCGCCAAAGACATCGAGGATGATGGATCCAACGTCGCGGATTTCGACGAGGATATCGAAGCGTCTATCAACAGAGGGCAAACACCCAAGTTCATCTATGTTGTCCCGGATTTCCAGAACCCCTCGGGGATAACGATGAGCCTAAAAAAGAGATATACACTTCTGGAGATGGCTAAAAAATACCAAGTCCCGATCGTCGAAGATAGCCCCTACAGAGAGCTTCGATACAGGGGAGTGCAGATCCCTTCGATATACTCATTAGACAACAACAACGGGAATGTCATCGGGCTTTACACTTTTTCCAAGATCCTCTGTCCAGGGATCCGTGTGGGATTCAACATCGGGCCGCCTGATGTGATGAAGAAACTTGCATTCATCAAAGGAGCAAACATCCTCAACACACCCAAACTCAACCAGGATATCTGCAGGACCTTCCTGACTGAACACGACCTGAGTGCCCACTTCCAGAAAGCCATCACGTATTATGATGTAAAGCTGCATTTTTTCTTGGAAGCCCTGGAGGAAAATTTTCCGGCCGATACGGGAGTCAAATGGACAAAACCTGAAGGAGGGCTTTTCCTCTGGATCACCACTCCTGAGGAGATCAACACGCTTGACCTCTTTTACATGGCCATCGAGGAAAAGGTGGCTTTTGTCCCGGGTGAAGTCTTTTATCCGGAAGGCTTCAGGAGATACAACACCATGAGGATCAACTTCTCATACCCCACAAAAGAACAGATCCTCGAAGGAGTCAAGAGGCTGAAGACCGTCATTCAAAAATACATGTCCCAAAA
>JBATYS010000202.1:0-4804 GCA_049674205.1 Candidatus Aminicenantaceae bacterium | reverse complement strand
CGAGACATCAAAGACAAATCCACCCGGTCTCTTGAATGTCGTGGCATACCCGCCAGGTATGTGGTGCTGCTCGATGACGAGTGGCTTGAAACCCTGTCGGGCAAAGGCAGCTGCGCAACTCAACCCGCCCAAACCAGAGCCGATGATAACCGCGTCGAACTCATAGGCGTTCGATTGTGTGGATTTTCCCCTTGGAAACGAGGTCCAATCCAGTGTGACTGCTGGAATGCCGGCTAGAACTGTTTTAATAAAATCCCTTCGCATAAGAGTCTTTGGTCTCATTTTCCCTCCAATTACCCTGAATTATTCATAAAAAATGTCGATACTTATTATAACAGACGTATTCTCAGATTTTTACATTGTTTCTAGGAATACTCATTTGGGTACTCTGTTTCCTATTCGATTTTCATTTATAATCGACATTTTTTATGAATAATCCAGGTTACATGAATAAATACGTATATGTTCTGGAATTAGTTTCAGCATAATTAAAACAATCTGTAAAGTCAAAAATTACCATCACAAAATCATGTACATCCACACCTCCATGTATATAATAGAGAGGAGTAGAGATAATAGATAAAGATCTCTTCGCTAGAATGGCTCAATCCATTATCGATGGCAAAAACTAAGGTCTATCCACACTCCCGGAGAAAGGTCTTCCATAGCTTTGCTCAGAGTAAAGCATTTTAATATTCACAGAATTTCCTATCACTGGGAGTAAAGCTAATTTGCGAGATGCTTGATGGAAAAACAAATCCAAATACTCGAATCCTTTGCGATAGCTATCCCGACACAAAAAATCTGTGTCCGTATTGGATATCGAACATCATCGGATCGAATCAATCCTTCTGTTATAGAATTGATAGAAGAGGCAAAAACCAGATCCGAGGAACTCCTGAATCCGAGAGCCATCTTCAGAATCCTTGACTACTCCGAGACAAACAGACATCCGATCTTCACGCACGCCAAAAAAGTTGCCCTCTGTATCTGTACGATCGGACCACAGATAGAGTCTGAAAGCGCTAAATTGATGAGAAGCGATGAGTTGATGAAGGCCCTGATCCTGGATGCCATTGGCTCCGAATCGGTGGAACAGGTTGCCCGGCAAACTGACAAAATCCTCTGCGAAAAAGCCCTAGATATGGATCTCTGGCCTAGCAAGAGATTCTCTCCGGGCTATAAACTCTGGAATATCGAGGAGCAGCGTTATATCTTCCGGATGATACCCGGTGAAAATATCGGAGTCACGCTGAATGAATCGTGCATGATGATACCCAGAAAATCGGTCTCATTCCGGATAAACTTTTACAAAACGAAGGAATTGAGCACTCGGTCCTTCCGTTAATACATGGTTATGCCGTCAACCTTATGCTCAAGCTCGCTACAGTTTTAGTTCAACCTTTTTTGGAGCTTTGATCGGCATCACGCTGTGTGCCTCAAGAGTCTTGTTGAGCGCAGGGATATCCTCTTCGATAATACTGTTCACTCTCTCGACATATTCTTCCATCGCCATTTCCAGTTCCTTCAGTAGATGCATATCCGTCGAAGTCGGCGGAAAAGGGAATCCTCCCAGACTCGCAACCATAGATGTTATTTGTCGAGCAATAGAGCCGCCTCTCAAGGATTCCTCTCTAGAGCTTCGTAGACCGATACCCTTTGGAATGACTTCATCCTCCAG
Organism: Candidatus Aminicenantaceae bacterium; assembly: GCA_049674205.1. GTDB lineage: Bacteria > Acidobacteriota > Aminicenantia > Aminicenantales > Aminicenantaceae > WTAW01. The sequence goes on along the minus strand of JBATYS010000202.1, from coordinate 3,123 downwards.
TTCACCAAATTTTTCCTCAAAGCTTTTGAGAGCAGTCTGGACTTCGTCGGACATCATCTCTTTTTCATCGAGCTCTGTCCGGATCTTGTCCAGTTGCCGCCTGATATTCTTGGCTGCAGTCACAGTCAAGCCCATCTTTTTAGATAGCACCAAGGCCTTTGTAAAGCTTTCCTTTTGGGCGATCCTGTCCTTCTCATCCACATCAATTCCAGGGTCCGGAAAGACCGTTATTTTTTTCGAAAGAGTCTGTTCGCCCACATGCAACTCGAAGGTGTACTCACCCGGCGCTGCATACAAATACGCCACAAAACCACTGGATCCAGGCTTGATCTCTCTTCCATCCTGGCTTTTGGGAATAGCACTCAGGTTCCACGTTTTCCGCTGAAGGCCGATTTCTTTACTTAAGCTGATCTCATAGACCTTTTCTCCATTCGCATCATTGATGAAGACCTTGGGCTTCTCTTCAGGTTTTTCCTTAAAATAGGCTGTAATGGATACACCATAGGGAGGATTCTGTCCCGCAAATTCCGGTTGACCAAACGATTCACGTGAGTTTCGTGTATAAAACTGAGTTTCAGGCCTGATCGAAAATATATGTTTATCTGCCTCGAGCACATCCTCTGTCATTTCCTGAAGTGGAGAGATATCATCCAAGATCCACACACCCTGTCCATGCGTCCCGATGATCAGATCGTTTTCTCGCGGATGTATCGCAATGTCACGCACAGCGGCTGTTGGCAGTTTGTTCTTTAGAGAAAACCAACTTTTGCCTCCATCTAAAGATGCATAGATCCCAAACTCCGAACCGACAAAAAGGAGGTTTTTGTTCTTTATGTCTTCTCTGATGACATGAATCCATCCAAAGGGCAAATTTCCTTTTATAGATAACCAAGATTTCCCATAGTCTGTGGTCTTGTAGACATAAGTCGCATAGTCATCATTCCGATGTCCGTCAAAGGCAACATAGGCGGTTCCTGCATCGTAGTGTGAGGTTTCGATACGCGAGCACCATGTGTGAGGTGGAAGTCCGGGGATATTTTTGACAACATTTGACCAGGTTTCCCCTGCATTCAGGGTGACTTGTACATTTCCATCATCTGTGCCACACCAAATCACACCTTCCTGAATAGGAGATTCTGCGATCGTGATGATCGTGCAGTGACTCTCGGCTCCCGTGTTCTCCAGAGAGATGGGGCCTCCAGAATCTTGCTGTTTCTCAGGATCATCGCTCGTAAGGTCTGGGCTAATGATCGTCCAGGACTGCCCTTTATCGGTTGTTTTGAACAGATAATTCCCTCCAGTGTACACTGTCTTCGGATCGTGAGGTGAGATGAGTATCGGAGAATTCCAGTTATACCTGTAGGGCGGTTCATTGAATGGGGCCAGAGGCTTGATGGATTTTCCCCGTCCGGTACGTAGATCATGTCTGTACAATCCGTTGAGCTGAGAATTGCCATAGATCGTCGTATGGTCAGTGGGATCAACCTGCGAATGGAATCCATCTCCACCACCGACAACGTACCAATCATCATTTAAGATTCCCCGATTTTCGAGAGTCCGACTGGGGCCACCCCAGAGACCATTGTCTTGAAGCCCACAATAAATGTAATACGGATTCCGCAGGTCAAAACCGATCTGGTAGACCTCTGCCAGGGCCATGTGGCGAATGGGCTGCCATTTTTTTCCCCCGTCATAGCTCATGTCGATTCCCCCGTCGTTGCCATCGATCAGATGAAGAGGGTTGGACGGATCGATCCATAGGGCGTGATGGTCCGAATGGGTGCCCCCCGATATGGGCCGAAATTTCTTACCCATGTCGTGGGAAACAAAACCTCCGGTCGAGAAGACATAAATGACCCTGTCATCCGAAGGGTCTACGCGGATCTGGCTGTAATAAAAGGGACGATTGTTCACCTGGTTAAACGTCTCTGTATCACACGTTCGTGTCCACGTCTCACCGCGATCCTCAGAACGCCAGATTCCTCCCTCTTTGTGCTCGATGAGGGCATACACAACGTTGGGACTGCTTCTAGAGACCGCCAAGCCGATCCGCCCCAAGATCCCTTCTGGCAGGTCTTTTTCCAGCTTCGCCCAAGTTTTTCCTCCATCAGCTGTCTTGAAGAGCCCACTCCCCTTCCCTCCGCTAGAAAAATGAGATGGAGTACGCCTGTATTCATAAGCAGCTGCATAGAGTGTGAGGCTGTCAGAAGGATCCATGGCCAGATCGGCAAACCCTGTGTTTTCATCCACATACAGGACCTTTGTCCAGGTTTTCCCTCCATCGATGGTTTTGTAAATTCCGCGTTCCTTATTCGGTCCCCAAAGATGTCCCATCGCCGCCACATAGACGATATGCGGATCTCCGGGATTGATAACGATGCGGCTGATGTGTCGTGTATTCTCCAATCCCATGTTTTCCCACGTTTTTCCACCATCAATAGACTTATAAACGCCGTCTCCAATAGTGACACTGTTCCGGCAAGTCGACTCTCCTGTCCCCACCCAGACGATATCCGGATGGGATTGCGCTATAGTCACATCCCCCACAGAAACAGAGCTTTCCTTGTGAAAAACGGGCATCCATGTGATGCCATTGTTCTCTGTCTTCCAGACTCCGCTTGGACCGATAGCGGCATAGATGATCCAAGGTTGTTTTTCAACAACATCGATATCCACAGTTCGGCCTCCCATAACCGCCGGTCCTATGCTCCTCCACTTAAGGTCCTCGTAAAGCGGAGAGACCCGGTCTGCGCTCTGTGCACCGGCATGGACAGACAAACTACAGAATAATAGCAGAATAGCGATAACAACATGAATATCACTCTTTCTCATTTCTCCTCCTCTTTGTGAATGGATGGATTCATCATGGGAAAATTCAAATCACTCCTCAAACCGATCCAATTGAGAATCCGCACTCTAATCGATATATGAACACAAATTCGAATGATTATTTTTAATACAGGTTGGAGGATTTAGTCAAGCAACAAGTTTTCGAGTGCTACATCTCAAAATCCCTGATTTCATGAATACTCAATAGCGATATTGAGTGATCAGATTGTGTGATGGAAAAAACCGTGAGAAGGGCTCCATGCGGGCATGGTACATCTCCCTAGAGGAGATGTG
>JBATYS010000201.1:0-7900 GCA_049674205.1 Candidatus Aminicenantaceae bacterium | reverse complement strand
GATCACTGACGTTTCCGGGATCCCCCAGATGACAATGATCAGACTTCAAAGAGACTTACCCAATCTGAAGCATTTCGAAGCTGAATTGTTTACCGAGGTGTTAACGTCTGGGTTTATTCTCAGAAGGAATGGATACAACTACGTGTCCTATGCCCATACGGAAAAACATATCCGCGATTGCCTGGATGTGGTTTATGGGGCCTTTGAACGTATCTCCAAACAAACTTAGCCTCTTGAGTGGCGTTCGAGGGCGAGGAGAGGGCAATTGCTGCTCCTGTAGCTTTTAGAATATGATAAAAAGAAGCATATGTGGGAATATTCCATCTTTTTAATCGCTTCGTTTTTTGCAGCTGTGGGTGCGACGCTTGCTGGATTCGGCAGCTCGGCTCTGCTGATTCCTGTAGCCTTTTCTTTTTTTGACCTGAGAACTGCCATTTTTTTAGTTGCGTGTTTTCATCTGTTCAACAATCTGTTCAAAATTCGCATGTTTTGGGATAAGATCGATTTCAAGACATTTTTCTATTTTGGGATCCCCAGCATCGGTTTCGCTTTTGGCGGTGCAACCCTTATAGCGATATTACCTCTCGGTGTGATCAGCAAGATCTTGGCGGTGTTTCTGATCATGTATGCGGTTTACTCTTTGTTCAAGCCCCAGGTTGCCATCAAAAAAAACCGATCTGCGGCGATTCTGGGAGGAAGTCTGTCGGGTTTTTTTGCCGGCCTCATTGGATTAGGAGGTGCTATTCGATCGTCCTTCCTTGTGGCATTTGACCTCCCGAAAGAAGTCTATGTCGCGACTTCAGCCATGATCGCAGTGGTCATCGATTTCACTCGAATCCCCACCTATATTTTTACTGGATCTGTTCAGGCTCGTTCTGAGCTTTTTCTCATTCCCTTCTTGATCGTCTCAGCCTATTTTGGAGTGAGGGTAGGAAAGATTCTATTAAATCGCATCGATCAGCAGACTTTCAGACGGATCGTCTCGATCGCTCTTTTGCTTGTAGGACTAAAGCTTCTGATCTAGCTTAATGCTCATTACAGTCTTGGAAATTTTTTTAGAGCGGAAGAAAGCGTTACTAAATCCGTGTTGTCATGAATACTTAATAGCGTTATTGAGTGATCAGATTGTGTGATGGAGAAAACCGTGAGAAAGGCTGGACGGGCATGGTACATCTCCCAAGGGGAGATGTGAGGGAAGCCTGGATCCGAGCGAAGTTTTCTCGCTGGGGAAACTGAGTGTGTTTTTGATATCATATAATCTGATCACTCTAAATGACATAAACCCGGATTTGGAAATGCTAACGTAGGGAACAAAAGGTTGCATTCATTCGTATAAAAAAATAAGATAATGCCAATATCGGGTATACGACTTTGGAGAGATCTATCGAAGGTCCAGGAGTAATTCATGAAAAAAATTGTATTGGTGGTTTTTGTCTGTCTGTTTGTGCTTAACTGTTTCAGTTTTTCAGCCTTGAGCAAGCACGTCGTTGATTACCGGATCAAGGCGAAGCTCGTTCCTGCTGAGAAGGCCGTTATGGGAGAGGAAGTGCTCACTTGGCTCAATGATTCGGAGGTTCCAGTCTCTGAACTCCAGTTTCACCTCTATCTCAATGCGTTCAAGAACAACCTCTCGACATTCATGAGGGAGGGGAGAGGTTTGAGCCGAGGTTTCAATCCGAAGAGTGATGATTGGGGTTACATCGATGTGAAAAAGATACGGATCAAAGATGGGATCGATCTGACCTTGATGATGGAGTTTATCCAACCGGATGATAACAACACGGATGACCAGACTGTGATGCGAGTTTTGCTCCCAGAACCGGTTCAGCCTCAGGAAACGATTACACTCGAGATCGAATTTTATTCAAAGCTGCCTCAGGCCCTTCGCCGGGCAGGCTTTTATGATGATTTTTTTATGATCACCCAATGGTTCCCCAAGATCGGTGTGCTGGAGGATGGCGAGTGGAACTGTCATCAGTACCACAGCAATTCCGAGTTTTTCGCAGACTTCGGTGTCTTTCAGGTGGAGATGACACTACCAAATGAATATGTCCTTGGTGCTACCGGAGTGAGGACAGGAGAAACCGAAAACTCTGATGGGAGCAAGACATACACTCATTATCAGGAGGACGTCCATGACTTTGCCTGGACAGCCTGTCCTGACTTTGTCGAATTCCGGGAGCAGTACACGCTGAGCGACCCCCCTGTAAACACCGAAATGATCCTTCTTGTCCACCGGACTCATCTCAACCTTAAGGAACGATTTCTGCAGTCTCTTAAATACGGTCTCGAGTTTTACAGCCAGAATTATGGAGCCTATCCCTATAAGACGATCACATTGGTCGACCCTCCGATCAAAGCCCTGGGGGCGGGTGGGATGGAGTATCCCACTTTGTTCACGACGATGGGCATCAGTTTTCTCCCTAAAGGAGTTCGGCTGCCGGAGATGGTGACCATTCATGAGTTCGGCCATGGATATTGGTATGGGATCGTAGCCAACAATGAATTTGAGGAGGCCTGGCTGGATGAAGGGATCAACACATATTCCGAGATCAAGGCGATGGACAAATATTATGGCAGCGATCGGTCCATGATAGACCTCCTTTGCCTGAAGATCAGCGACGCGCTCCAGAACAGAATTCAGGTGATCGCTTCGGGGCGTATGGACCCGGTCGTGACAAAGAGCTGGGAATTTTATGGTGGAGGAAGCTACGGGCTGAACGTCTACCAAAAAGCAGCGGTGACATTGTTGACTTTGGAAAATTATCTCGGGGAAGACGTGATGGCTCGCGTGATGAAGGCTTTTTATGAGCGATGGAAATTCGGACATCCTAAAACGGATGATTTTGTTGCTGTGGCAGAAGATGTAAGCGGTCAGGACCTTGATTGGTTTTTTGACCAATTCCTGCACAGCCCGGATAAGCTGGATTATGCCGTTGGGAGTCTCAGATCAAGAGAAATTAAGGAGCCGGAAGGCATATTCCAGGGACAGCTCAAATCCCCCTCAGATGATAAGGAGGAAGGCCGGGAAAAAACCTACAAGAATGAAGTGGTTGTCGTTCGAAAAGGAGAGCTCATTTTTCCCCAAGAGGTCCTCATCGTCTTTGAGAACGGTGAGGAAGTCCGGGAGAGATGGGATGGTAAAGACAGATGGACTCGATTCACCTACTACAAACCTGTAGAGCTCAAGTCGGCCCAGCTCGACCCTGAAAACAAGCTGCTTCTCGATATCAATCACCTGAATAATTCCCTGACCAGAAAGCCGGACAAGCTCGTGCCACTCAAATATGCTCTGGATATGATGCTCAAATTCCAGAAATTGCTCACTGTAATCTCTATGGAGTGAAGGAGGGGAGGATGAAAGTGCTAAGTAGCTTTGGAAACGGAATCAAGAGGGCATTCTTAGAACCCAAGATGGTCGTTGTTTTATGGCTGGTAAATTTTGTTTCCGCCTCGGTCATCTATTTCCTGTTCTCGGGATATTTAAGCGATGTCATCGGGAACAGGTTGGTTGCAGCCAATTTTCTCAAAGGATTTGATTTTGAGACATTCTTCGAGTTGATCATACATGAAGGTGAGGCATGGCATTGGATCTTCTATGTCGCGTTTATCCTAGCATTCTTGTATTACTGGGTATCTCTCTTTCTCCATGGAGGGATTCTTGTTATGCTGAAAGCTAGAGGAATAACGGGAGAGCTGAAAGGCCGGGATCCACGATTTGCACCCGCCTTCTTTCAGGGAGCAGGGAAGTACTTTGGCCGGTTCTTCCGCCTGACGATTTATTCCCTCCTTGTCTGGTTGGGCTTTGGTGTTCTCTATTTCGTCTTAAACTTGGCCTTGAAGCTCCTTGAGGCCGGTGGAACAAATGAACAGGCCATTTTCTATCTCTTCTGGGTGCGTGTGATCATCATCCTTTTTCTCTATTTTCTGGTCCGGATGATATGCGACTATGCACGGATCCGGATCGTTGCAGAGGATTCGAAGGCAGTCTTCGGATCGCTTATCCAGGCGATCCGATTTGTGTTCCGGAACTTTTTTAAGACATCAATACTTTACTACCTGGTATTGATAACGGGCCTGGCTATCTTTGGGATCTATTGGATTGTACAAAAAATGGTGCCCACACAAACGCTCCTGCTCATTCTGGTCGCTTTCCTGATCGGGCAAGTATTCATTCTCAGCCGGGGATGGCTCAAGATCGCTCTTCAAGCCGCGCAACTTCATTTCTATACATATATTAAGTAGACATTCTCGATCTCAGGCTCATCAATGCAGGAAGGAAGCAAAAAAGCCGTTATCGCCGCATTGCTCGGGAATTTGGCTATTGCCTCATGTAAATTTATTGCGGCATTATCCAGCGGTTCTGCATCCATGCTTGCTGAGGCCTATCACTCCACATCCGATACATTCAATCAGGTTCTTCTCCTCTACGGTATCAAAAAGAGCAAAAAACCCCCGGACAGATTCCACCCTTTTGGCCATGGCAAAGAGCAGTTCTTCTGGTCTTTTATGGTGGCGGTCATCCTGTTCGGGATCGCCGGGGTTCTTTCGGTGAGAGAGGGATACCACAAACTTCAGCACCCAGAACCCTTAAGCCATCTCGGTCTCACGTATGCGGTTCTTGGTGTTAGCGTTTTTTTTGAGACGATAGCTTTGCGCATGGCCATAAAAAGTATCATAGCCGAGATGAAGACAGAGGAACACAAGGGTTTTTTCACGGCCATCAAACACAGTAAAGATCCAACCACAATGACGGTTCTTTTTGAGGATTCTCTTGGACTCATGGGGCTTGTGATCGCGACCGGTGCCATCACTTTGGTTCACTTGACAGGAAACTTGATCATCGATGCCATTGCCTCCATCATCATAGGGGTACTGCTCATGGTTTTTGCCCTGTTCCTTGCAAATGAGACAAAAAAATTGCTTATCGGCGAAGCCGTGACACCGCACAAAAGGGAGCAGATCCTCGGATGCCTGGAGTCTTGCGATGAGGTGGATGGAGTTGTCAGCTTGAAGACCATGCACCTCAGTCCAGATGAAGTGATCGTCGCCGCTGAGATCAATTATCGGGGCGATATCACTGTGGATGAGTTGGAGATCCTGAATGACAGGATCGAAATAAGGATTAAAGAGATTATCCCCAACGCCAAAGTCTATCTAGAGGCGGAAAATAAATAGAACAGCATATCAATCCAAGGGGGATAGAATGACCCTGGATTCAGCCTCTGTAAACGTCTTGTTGAGCAATTTAACACAGGCATAGACTGTATCGATGGCCGGAGATGGCGTCTGTGTCAGACGACTTAGCTCGATGACGGCTCCCATCAAAGCTTCGATCTCCAGCGCTCTTCCTGCCTCCACATCCTGAAGCATGGACGTCTTGTGGGCGCCCACATTTTCAGCGCCTTCGATACGTCTTTCGATGGTGCGGCGGAACGTGATCCCGAGCTTCCCTGCGGTTTCTTCAGCTTCCCGCATCATCTTGGCGGCCAGCTCCCTCGTTTCTTGAAAACGGCAGATATCGACCATGGTGGCTTGCGTAAGCGCACTGATGGGATTGAACGACAGGGTCCCCCAAGCCTTGAGCCAAATCTCCGCACGAATGTTGTCGATGACTCGCGACCGGAACCCTGCATCTATGAAAGCCTGCATAAGGTTTAGGCATCGCTCACTTTCTGATCCATCCAGTTCTCCCAGAGGAAACCGGTCTCCTTCCACGTGTTGAACGACTCCCGGCTCTACGATAGCGGCAGCCGGATAGGCTACGCATCCGATGATCCGGTCTGCGTCCACATTGGCTTCGATAACACCTGTCGGGTCGAGAGACTCGAGACGTTTTCCTTCGTATTCCCCGCCACATCTTTGAAAATACCACCATGGGATACCGTTCTGGACAGTGATCACGCTTGTGTCCGGCCCGAATAGAGCCGGCAGGTCAGAGGACACCTCCGGTATTTGGTGGGCTTTTAGGCCCAGGATGACCACGTCCTGTTGACCTGCCTCTTCAAAGTTGCCAGTGGACTTAGCTTCCCTCGCTACGAATTCTACACCATCTTGCATCATCAGCTTCAGTCCCTTTTCCTGGATGGCAGTCAATTGCTCATCCTTATCGATGAATGTGACATCCTGACCCGATACAGAAAGTCTGACTCCGATCAATCCTCCGATGGCACTAGAACCCACGATGCAGATTCGTAAACTCATTTCTCCCTCTCGTTGATTCTTATCCGATTATTTAACATGGGTTATTCACGAGTTGAGGCCAACCCACCCCACCCTTACATAAAGGTGGAGGCGTCGGCCCATGAAGCTGTGGCCGTTCACCGCAAATGGGCCGCAACAAAACAGATGCGGTGAGATCAGCTCGCTCGAAGAGTAAAAAATGTCGATCAAAAATAGAATTAACATGGAGAACGTGATGATCATTGATATAATTAGCCAACTCAAGGTAATATGCAAATATCATATAATTTATATTAAGTAACGACATTTTTTATGAATAGTTCAGGTTGATTGACCTTCAATGTATCCAGGTCATATCATAGTAAAATATTTGAGCCAAATGCAAAGCAAAAAGTGAATCTATCTCTAGAACCGTAATGAATGAACTTATGAGTGATCAGATTTATGATTCGAAAACACGCTCAGTTTCCCCAGCGAGGAAACTTCGCTCGGTTCCGGGCTTCCCTCACATCTCCCCTCGGGAGATGTACCATGCCCGCATGGAGCCCTGCACACGGTTTTCTCCATCATTAAATTTGATCACTTAATAACGCACAATGTTTTCATACCATCACAGTTCTTATGATACTTATGAAAGAAATTCAGTCGAATAGGATAAGATGAATATTCTTCCACTTATCTACCAATTCCTCATCGGAGGGGTGATATTTGCCGCAGGTGTGTTTTTTTCCTGGTCATCTAGAGATTATTCATGGAAAAAAAGAGAGGATCGGCTGACGCTTATCTTCATGGTCGCAGGTTTTTTCTTATATTGTGTGTTCCAGACACTTTGGCATTTCCACGCAATGGGGAAGATCTAGATGGATACCACTGCGGTTGTGGGTACCCGGTTGGATTATTTCGTCATCCTTTTGTATTTTGTCCTCATCTTCAGTTTTGGTTTTATTTTTGCAAGATTCACACGATCGACCAAAGACTTTTTCTTCGGCGGTCAGCGCTTTTCCTGGTGGTTGATCACTTTCAGCTGCGTCGCTTCTGTCGTGGGGTCTTACAGTTTCGTTAAATACTCTGCCGCAGGTTTCAGGTATGGAATGTCTTCATCCATGACCTATCTCAATGATTGGATCGTGATGGGATTTTTATTGTTGGGGTGGCTCCCCATACTCTATTTTGGCAGAATCGGGTCCGTTCCCGATTATTTTAAGAAAAGGTTCGACGGCCGGACAGCTGTTATGGCGACCATTATCGTCCTCCTGTACATGGTGGGCTACATCGGTATCAACCTCTACACCATGGGGATCGCCCTCAATGCTATGTTGGGCACAGATGTCTTCCTGTCGGCTGTTGTGGTTGCGGTTGTATGTGCGGTGTATGTGACTGTCGGCGGACAGACATCTGTGATCATGACAGACCTTGCTCAGGGCATTATCCTTTTGATCGGTGGATTTCTGTTGTTTTTTTTAGGGCTCCATGTGCTTGGAGGATGGGAAGCATTCTGGTCTGGATTACCCGTTCTGCATCGACTGCCTTTTGCACAATTTAACAAGCCGCAAGAGTTTCATTTTGTGGGGATCTTCTGGCAAGATGGAATTGCCAATACTTTTGCCCTCTACATGATGAATCAGGGATTTATCCTGCGATTCTTGTCTTTAAAAAGTGTTAAGGAGATCAAGAAGACATTCCTTTCTTTGGTCCTTGTGCTGATGCCTCTTGCAGC
>JBATYS010000200.1:0-2165 GCA_049674205.1 Candidatus Aminicenantaceae bacterium | reverse complement strand
ATACCCTCTCTACCCAAACACATGTTATGCGATCGAATACAGCTCCACATCCAGCATTCCTGAGTGGGACGGCCAGGATGTCCGGATCGCTTTCGAGGAATCCGGGGTCTACACTGAGGATGGCTGTAAATTCATCGACGGCCACCAGATCAAGTTATATCTCATAAAATAACCTGAATTATTCACAAAAAATGTCGATAATTATTACAACTGAAATATTCAAATATTTTTAGAGATTAGGAGGGAACGAATGCGGAAGACTTTGTTTTGGTTGTTCACTCTTTGTTTGCTCTCCGTTCTGGCTTTTGCACAGAATCCCACGATTGGAGAAAAAACGTCCGGAATGAAATCATATCCGGGATATTTCACCTTTTATTGGGATGCCGAAACGGGGAAGATATGGCTTGAGATCGACAAGTTCGACACAGAATTCCTGTATGTGCACTCTCTTCCTGCAGGACTGGGCTCTAATGATGTGGGGCTCGACCGGAATCAACTGGGACAGACGCACATTGTCAAGTTTTTTCGTGTGGGACCCAAAGTTCTCCTCATACAGCCTAACTATTCATTCCGAGCCACCACGGATAATCCTGCTGAGCTCGTTGCGGTGAAGGATGCTTTTGCGCAGTCGACACTCTGGGGTTTTCAAGTTGCGGCAGAGGAGAGGGGCCGTGTGCTCGTGGATGCCACCGAATTCTTCATGAGGGATGCCCACGATTCCATTGGTTCTTTAAAAAGAAGAGATCAGGGTAATTTCAGCTACGATGTTTCGCGGTCGGCGATTTACCTGCCGAACACAAAGAATTTTCCCCTCAACACCGAAGTCGAAGCCATGTTGACTTTCAGGTCAGACAATCCTGGAGAATATGTCAGACAGGTCGCCCCTGATCCCAGCTCTATCACCTTGAGGCAGCATCACTCCTTCATCCAGCTTCCCGATGACAACTACACGCCGAGAGTGTATGATCCCAGGTCCAATTTTTCCAGCCTCTCATTCATGGATTTTGCCACTCCTGTGAGCGATCCGATCACTAAAAGGTATACAGTCCGGCACAGGCTACACAAAAAAGATCCCAATGCCAAGATCAGTGATCCTGTTAAACCTATCGTTTATTACGTCGATCCCGGAACTCCCGAGCCGATCCGATCTGCCCTCCTCGAAGGGGCTAGCTGGTGGAATGAGGCATTCGAGGCCATCGGTTACAAGAACGCGTTCCAGGCCAAAATACTCCCCGAAGGAGCCGACCCGATGGATATCCGTTACAACATGATCAACTGGATCCACCGGTCTACACGGGGATGGTCCTACGGCTCATCGGTCACAGACCCTCGTACGGGCGAGATCATCAAAGGTCATGTGGCGCTGGGGTCGTTGAGGATTCGACAGGACTTTCTCATTGCCCAGGGTTTAGTAGGCGATTACCAGGATGGGAAGGACAACTCTTCGGAAATGCTGGAGATGGCACTGGCACGGATCAGACAGCTCTCCTGCCATGAAGTGGGACACACCTTGGGACTGGGTCATAATTATGCATCGAGCGTCAATGACAGAGCTTCGGTCATGGATTATCCTCATCCACTCATTAAGATTGGAGCGGGTGGTGTGCTCGACCTGTCGGATGCCTATGACGTGGGTGTCGGCGAGTGGGACAAAGTCTCCATCGCCTTTGGCTACCAACATTTTCCTGACAGCGTGGATGAGGAAACGGAGCTCAAGGCCATACTCGATGGAGCATTTTCGCGCGGATTGTACTTCTTAGCCGGACAAGATGCAGGGATTTCCAGCGCCCATCCCCTGGCGAGCACATGGGACAACGGTAAACATCCTGTCGATGAGCTCGAACGTGTGATGAAAGTCAGGGCGATCGCTCTCGATACGTTTTCAGAAAAACGAATACCTGTAGGTTCACCCATGGCTACACTGGAAGATGTGCTTGTCCCTGTCTACATGTTCCACAGGTATCAGATCGAGGCCGCCGCCAGCGTACTCGGAGGCCTTTACTACAACCACAGACTCCGGGGAGATGTTCAGAAGGATCCGGTAAATGTGCCAGGCGCTGAACAATTCCGTGCACTCGAAGTATTACTCAGAACCATCGAGCCTCAAAACCTGGAAATCAAAAAAAAGATTTTAGATCTCATCCCTCCCCGTCCTCCGGGCTACC
>JBATYS010000199.1:0-2445 GCA_049674205.1 Candidatus Aminicenantaceae bacterium | reverse complement strand
GGTTATCACTGATTTCCCAAAACATGCTTTTTTCCATTTGAACCGAGTTTCATGGTCCCAGTCAAAAGCGCTTGGTACCCAAGCACCGCCAGATATTTTTTGCACTTCCAGGAACGAATTTTGATTTCTGAAGTTATTTTTGGGATTCCCCCCCCAGAAAACAACCGTGACCATATCACCTATAGAATAAGTTGATTCTGTATCGACTTTGACCGAACCGAAGGACTTGCCAAGCGGTGCCCTGTCCCAACAGACTTTGTTTTTTACTTTAAACCTCTGCTCTTGTGCAAGATCGTCCGGATCAGGTCCTGCTGGGACAGACGGTCCTCCTGCCAGACTATCTGCCAATTTTAAAAACTCCTGTTGACAGGCGCTTAACGAGCCCGGACCAAACTGAGTGGATCCGCCCTCATAGTGTTGGACGGAGTATTCTTCGCGTGTGGTGACATAACCGGAATATGCGTTGGAGCAGCTTGCCACCACTAATTCATCGATGTTTGTACTGGAGAGCGCGTCTTCCACAGTTCCCCTTAGCCTCCGCCCGGACATTGTCGTGAACTCAAATGGGACAGCCAGAATGGCGAGTTGTCCGATCCGGATGATCTGCAGCGGCAAAACCACGGGTGTCCAATACACATCCACGTTACACATCGGTACGGAAAGATTCCCCGGCAGATCTATGCCAAGCCGTATTTGCTGTTTGCCTGCAAACAGAACGATCTGTTTTTCTTTATGACATTCATTGCCTTTATTATGGAGCAGTTTCAGCACCAACTTTATGAGCTTTCCCATGTTCATCCCTTCTTTGATGATAAACAAGCCAGGTCCATCTTCGGTACTTCCGGCGACTTTCGAGAGGCCGATCGCCGGGGCACACGTTGACGTGACTCCCTCATGTTCGTCAAATGGGGGATTTAGAGTGATCTCAGAAAAATTGACGTGTGTGTGCCGATAATCTAAGTCTGCATCAAGCTTACGAGTTGCACTATTATAGAGGTCCACGGCTTTCTCATATTGTTTATTTCCGATTATTTCCAGATGCTCAAAATCGTGTTCTCCATCAGGAGGCCCCCACGGTATGTTTGGCGAGACATCGCCCATCTCCGTTTGGGCAAAGGCTGCCACAAAAGTCTTGTCTATTTTGTAGTTTGTACCTTTACCCTTCTCAAAACGCCAGGAGGCATACCCTTTATTGTCTCCACTGATGAGCTTATTCTCATTCCCGAGATTTGTCCCATGCGTGGCGAACCAGTTCAATGTTCCGATCTCATCTCCGCTATCACTGACAAACTTGAGAAGAGTCATTTTTTTGTTAGTGTTGTTGCATTGATAGAGGTCCCTCTCGATCTGAGGATTTAACTCGTATGGCACGGGAGAACGGTTCCACCCGGCTCCATCCAAATCGCCGGCGTTGATGTGAACATCCCCTCTCTCAAGATTATTGCTCGCTTTTAAAATCGATTCATAGATCCCATTCACGACACAGCTAAAATTTTCTTCGTCAAACCCTCCGATCGCAAGGTTATACATCGCATAATGAGAATTTCCTCCCGGACTGCTGTGTGTGTGGTTCCCGCTGAGAAGCACATTCTTCTCGTCAAATCCAAACCCGGATGGATTGCTGAATCCATCCTTTAACTTTTTGGTGACTTCCAGCTTCACCGCCTGGGGAATAAAATCGAGGTCCGCACAGACCAAGGCAACACACTTCCCATAGTCTGGAGTGGCAATAACAAAGGCTCGGGACCACAAGCGCATGTGGATCCCCGCTGTCTTTTGGTTCGGCATGCTGTAACCCAGCATGACTCTCCCCGCAGCAGGACCGGTAATATCATGGATTCCGGCACCGATCATAAAGTTGCCGCTGTTTGCCATACTATCCCATTTTTTTTGAATTCGAATTGTATAGTTCCTATCCATCGAAGTCAACATGACTTCCACGATAGAAGGCATCCCCAAAACTGTGATTGCATGAATACACATTGCGTTATTGAGTGTCCCAATTGTGTGGTGGAGAAAACCGTGAGAAGGGCTCTAGGCGGGCATGGTTCTTTTCTATGTAGGGTCCGTTCCCTGAACGGACCGTTTGGGAAACGGTCCCTACATCTAAAACAGAGAGAGTCCAACTGATGTCTCGTTGTTCGTTTTCGAAATCACCAATTGGAACACTCGGACATCATTCATCACGGTTTTGGGGATGTTTGCTCCACGATAAATGACCAGTTCGCTCCGAATATTGAAATCCATTTGACATTTTAGTTTTTCCCAATTAACCTGGATTTTGAAATACCTGAATATTCATAAAATCTGCAGCAACCTCAACTCGCGAATAATCCAGGTACAGAACGAAAGGAGGACAAATGAGGAAAAAAGTTTCGATCTTACTAGGAATTTTGCTGTGTTTGGTTACCATTATGGCGGACACGGATGCAGCCACAGCCCAAA
>JBATYS010000198.1:0-3372 GCA_049674205.1 Candidatus Aminicenantaceae bacterium | reverse complement strand
TAGGTTAGATTCTTATATGAGCCAACACGCGTGGTAATCAGTTTGTCAGCCGTTTTACTGAGGATGTATAAGGCAAGGCCCTAATTTTATTAAGGATTCGGTTCAGTTGGGTGATGTCTGTGATTTCTAATATCGCACTTATTACAGCGAGAGGATCATTGTGACGTGTATTGAGGCTAGAGGTCAAAATATTAGCACCTTCTGCCTCAGCAATGACTGCTATTTCTTTGAGCAATTTTTTTGAATTCGTACCCTCTACCAAGATTTTAACAGCATAAGCTTGCCGCCCTTTCCCCCAATCCACATCGATCAGCCGGCTGTTGTCTTCTTGGCGGACAATATTGTGGCAATCCTGGCGATGAATAGTGACGCCGCGGCCTCGCGTCACAAAACCTACAATATCATCACCGGGTAGAGGGCGGCAACAATGAGCCGTACGCGTCAAAAAATCCTTCATCCCCGTGACTAAAACTTTCGGGAGAATTGACGGGAGCGGAATAGCAAGTTCTGATTCAATACCTTTTTTTATTTTTTGGCCTTCTTGTTCTGATTGTTGTGCGTTGCGAATCAGTATTCCACTGATATGTTGAGCGCTAATCTCGTTTCGGTCGATCGCTTCAAAGAGATCATCCGGTTTTTTATACTTGAACATCCCGGCGATCTCTTCATAATTTTTATCTCTTAGCGCTGAACGTTTAAACTCTCGCTCGAGAGTCTCTCGACCACGTGTAACATTCGCTTCACGTTCTTGTTTGCGGAACCAATACCGGATCTTCTGCTTTGTCCGGGGGGAAGAAGCATATCCCAGCTTGGGATTCAGCCAGTCGCGACTGGGGCGTTTCTCCTTGGATTTAACGACTTCCACTCTATCTCCATTCTGAAGCTTGTAATTCAAAGAGGTCAATTTTCCGTTGACTTTGGCTCCTCTGCAGCGGTGGCCCAGATCCGTGTGCACCCGATAGGCAAAATCAAGAGGCGTCGCACCTTCCTGGAGGTCGAAAATATCTCCTTTTGGTGTAAAGACGTAGACATACTTCGCAAACGGAGGCGCCTTTAGAGATTTAAAGTATTCCTCGGATTCCGCCAATTCCTGCTGCCACTCTAAAAGGATCCTGAGATATGAGATCTTTGCCTCAATATCGGTGTCATAACCCGATTTTTCCTTATACCTCCAGTGGCTCGCCACTCCGAATTCGGCGATCTGATGCATCTCTTGAGTCCGGATCTGAATCTCGATAGGCTTTTTCTGAGGCCCGATCACAGCCGCCTGGATTGATCTGTATCCGTTCGATTTGGGATTGGCGATATAATCATCGAATTCTTCCTTGATCGGCTGCCATAAGGTTTGGATAACATCGAGTGCCGCATAACAATCCTTGATACTATTCACTAAGATACGCACTCCCCTTATATCGTAGATCTCTCTGAAATCTCTGCCTGTATTTTTCATCTTTTTATAGATACTGTAGATATGTTTGGGGCGTCCTAGAATCTCAGCGGAGATCCCCTGTTCTGCAAGCTTCTGCATCAGGGTCGTGATGATCGCACTGATTTGATCCGCTCGAGTATTTTTGTGTTCGGCAAGAAGCTGGTCGATCTCGTCAAATTTCTCTTTATCGAGATACTGGAGAGCCACATCCTCCAGTTCCCCTTTTAAAGACCATATCCCCAGTTTACTGGCGAGAGGCGCGTAAATATGCAGAGTTTCTTTAGCCGTTTTATTCTGAACGGATCTTGAGAGAGATTTAAGATTCCTCATATGATCCAGCTGTTCGGCCAATTTGATGATGACCACGCGAGCATCATCAGCCATGGCCAAGAACATCTTTTGCAGATTCTCTACGTTTTCGTCTTTGAGCTTTTCCCAGGTAATGCGGCTTAAGAACGTGAATCCCTCTACCAGCCTCGCTGTCTTATCACCAAATCGATTACGGATGCTTTCTAGAGATATAGAGGTTTTAAGCAGGATATCATGGAGTAAAGCTGCGGAGATGGCGGGTGGATCTAGCTGGAGCTTAGCCAGGTACATAGCTGTGTCCAGGGAGTGTTGGACACTGGACCGCCCTGAATCTTCTTGCTGTCCTTCGATAGCACCAGCCATAAAAGTGCAGACAGTCCGCAAAGATTCAGGATCACTCTTGGGACTGTATCCCTGAACTTCTTGGATGAGGGTTTCGATGTTCACAAGGATTTAGACGTGTTCGATGTCAGTGTAGTTTGAAATTTCAGAATTCGTTGTACAGAGATCGTTACTGGAGAGTTTGTGTATGTCGTTATTCCCCGTCAACCTGGTAAAATCTTTGATCTCATCGGTGGAAGCTCTCAGGAAGTTTTCAAGTCCTTTGGCAGAGTCTTCGACATTCAACCTGGCCCTCAAATCTGGATCTTGAGTGGTGATCCCCATGGGACATTTGCCTGTGTGGCAGATTCTATATTGCTGACAACCGATGGCCATAAGGGCAGCTGTGCCGATGGCAATGGCGTCCGCTCCCATGGCGAGTGCTTTGACAAAATCAGAGGAGACCCTGAATCCACCCGTGATCAGGAGAGACACATAGTTGATGTTCTTTTCTTGGAGATACTTCTTCGCTCGATGGAGCGCATACATCGAAGGAACAGATGTGGCCATCTTGACCAGTTTTGGGGAGGCACCGGTTGCGCCTGCTCTCCCATCGATAGTGATAAAATCTGGCTCAGCATACAACGCCACCTCGAGGTCCGCTTCCACGTGTCCTGCAGCGAATTTGATACCGATGGGTATGCCTCCGGAAAGTTCCCTCAACCAGCTCACTTTTTCCCTGAGTTGATCCCTATTTGTGATGTCGTCAAAATGAGAGGGACTGATGATGTCGTCGCCCTCCTTGAAACCCCGGATTTCAGCCACCTCTTTGGTGACTTTTTTCCCGGGCAAATGACCACCCATTCCAGGCTTAGCTGATTGTCCGATCTTGATCTCTACGGCATCGACCTTTTTGAGATTTTCCTCTGTAGCGCTGTATTTGTTAGGGACATACTCGAATATGTATTTGTAGGAATTCTCCAAGGATTCAGGGAGAATTCCCCCTTCCCCCGAACACATAGCAGTTTTAGCAGCAGCACTTCCTTTTGCCAAAGCGATCTTCGCCTCTTTGGATAGAGCACCAAAAGACATGTGGGTGACATATACCGGAGTTTCGATGACCATCGGTTTCTTGGCCATCGGGCCGATCGTGGTTTCCGTGCTTACAGGGACATCTTTGTTTAGGGGGAGTTTGGCAAGTTGTGCGCCTATGATAAGGATATCATCCCATGAAGGAGTGGGCTTTCTTGTCCGCATGGGCTCGATGATCGGTCGGCCCGTATCTGCCATCTCGTGGATATCGGTCATATGGA
>JBATYS010000197.1:0-3538 GCA_049674205.1 Candidatus Aminicenantaceae bacterium | reverse complement strand
ATAAAAATCACCCAGACGGAAAAACAGCAGAGAATCCGGGTGCTTCCGCTTAATGCTGAGATACTGCTCCATCATTGGAGTGAGAGTTTTTTTTGTCGACATTGCCCTACCAAATATACTCGGCACTTTCTCTTTTTTCAAGTCTAACACCGCTCCCAGCTAGAAAATCCATCTGGATGTATTGCCAAATCCGTGATGTCATGAATACTCAATAGCATTATTGAGTGATCAGATTGTGTGATGGAAAAAACCGTGAGGAGGGATGGACGGGCATGGTACATCTCCCAAGGGGAGATGTGAGGGAAGCCCGGATCCGAGCGAAGTTTCCTCGCCGGGGAAACAGAGCGTGTTTTTGATATCATATAATCTGATCACTCTGAATGACTTCAACACAGATTTGGAAATGCTTCCTACCATATTATTTTTTCTTGACAATTTGTTCAAAAATGTTATTTTTCCCTAAGAGGAATCAAATGGAAGAAATCGAAATCACGAGCTGGATCACACTAACGGCCATTCAAAATGCTGCCAGGGTTGTGGATACTGTGGGCGATCTCCAATCAGGACACATGAAATCTGTTTTCTGCGTGATCGAAGATGATTACTTGGAGCTGGGTTACCTAGACGCCGCATCTAACTACCTGAGGAGATATGAGAACAAAGAAGAATTCGAGCTTGCCCTGGAAAAACTCAAAGAAGAAGAAGAAGGCGAAATCACATACAACGACAACCACAACATCGATGAAGATTTCAGAGACGAAGAGGATATGGATGACATCGCCACTGATGAAGAGTCAGAAAACATTTGACTAAGGGCCGTTCCAACTCTTTCCAATCTAACCAATGTGTGAATAATCCAGGCTACAGCGATAGATTTACCTATTCTTTTCTATTTTTGAGTTTGTTTTTGAGCTTTTCGAGAAGGTTCAGAGCTTCGAGCGGAGTCAGCGCATTCAGGTCACACTTCACGATTTCTTCTCTAAGATTCTCCAATGTCTCTCTTTCCCGATCCTCTTGGAAGAGAAGCAACTGAGATTTGTTCTTTCGGGCTGAAGAATGATATGCGATCTTGGGCACGCCTGCATCATCAAGTTCTTTTTTCTCCAGATTGAAGAGGATCTCTTTGGCTCTTTCGATCACAGGGCGAGGAATTCCTGCGAGTTTAGCCACATGGATACCATAGCTTTGGTCTGAAGGTCCCAGTACGATCTTCCTCAGAAAAATAATCTCGTCCTTCCACTCTTTAACAGATACATGGTAGTTTTTTATCCGCTTGAGTGTGAGAGCGAGCTCGGTCAATTCGTGGTAATGGGTCGCAAAGAGGGTCTTCGCACGCGTGTTTTCATTCTCATGGAGATATTCGGCTATCGCCCAAGCAATACTCAAACCGTCAAAAGTGCTCGTTCCTCTCCCTATCTCATCCAACAGGATCAAACTCTGCGAAGTGGCATTATTGAGAATGTTAGCGGCTTCAAGCATCTCTACCATAAATGTCGATTGCCCGACAGTCAAAAAATCCATGGCACCGATGCGCGTGAAGATCCTGTCGACGATACCGATCTCTGCCTCTTCGGCTGGAACGAAAGAACCCATTTGGGCGAGAATACATATTAGGGCTACTTGTCTTAAATAGGTGGATTTCCCCCCCATATTCGGGCCCGTGACGATCAGTATCTGATCTTCATCTCTGTTCAAATACACATCATTGGGGACAAAAGGTTCTTCATTGGTCTCCTCTATCACAGGATGGCGACCTCCTAAAATCTTAATGGCCTCGTTGGAGTTTACAACAGGACGTGTATAATTCTTCTGTGATGCCAGCTCAGCCAAAGAGGACAGCACATCTAGAGTGGCAATATCTAAAGCCATCTTCTGAAGCCTCGCAGCTTCTGCCGCGACCCTTTCTCTGACCTCAAGGAAGAGCTGGTACTCCAACTCTCCGATCCGCTCTTCCGCATTGAGCACCTTGTCTTCATACTCTTTGAGCTCCGGAGTGATGAAACGCTCGGAATTGACCAGTGTCTGTTTTCGGATATAGTCTGGAGGAACCATCGTTAGATTCGGTTTGGTTACATCTATGTAGTACCCAAAAACTTTGTTATAGCGGATCTTGAGAGAAGAAATGCCCGTCCTTTCCTTTTCCTTCCTCTCAAGTTGAGTGATGAACGATTTTCCGGAGTGGCTAATCTTTCTCAATTCATCCAATTCGGAGTTATAACCTTCTTTGATAATACCGCCATCCGTGACCGCATACGCCGGATCTTCTTTGATGGACCTCTCTATCAGCTCGACGAGGTCTTGAGCGTTATCCCATGTGTCAAGGATGCCTTTGAGTTTAGGTGAAGAAAACGACCCGAGGATCTTTTGAATTTGTGGCAAAAGGATCAGAGATTTGTGCAGTGCGACGAGATCGCGAGCATTGGCTACGCCCAAAGAGATCTTCCCGGTAAGCCGTTCCAAATCATAGATCTCTTTAAGAGTGTCTCTCAATTCATGCCTTTGGATCGTGGA
Organism: Candidatus Aminicenantaceae bacterium; assembly: GCA_049674205.1. GTDB lineage: Bacteria > Acidobacteriota > Aminicenantia > Aminicenantales > Aminicenantaceae > WTAW01. The sequence goes on along the minus strand of JBATYS010000197.1, from coordinate 1,027 downwards.
CCCCAACAGTTCTGCAACAGACTCAAGCCGGAGCTCGATAGCGGCTATGTCCATAAGAGGCTGGAGGAGCCAGGATTTGAGAAGCCGTGCGCCCATCGATGTCCCTGTGAAGTCCAAGATTTCCAGCAGGGAACCGGTGCGTTTACCATCTCTGAGGTTTTTAATAAGCTCTAGATTTTTGATGGTCGATGTGTCTAAAACCATATGCTGATCAGGTTGGATGTAAGCCATCCTGTGGATGAGCAGGAGAGAATCTTTGCGGAGTTTTTTCAGGTAGTGAAGCAGCGCACCCGCTGCTGAAACGGCAAAAGGCTTTTCAGCGAGACCGTAACCTTCTAAGGATTTCACCTGGAACTGATCCATCAGGATGCTTCTGGCTTGGGCAAAATCATAAAGCCAATCCTCCTGCGGGCTTTTCATTACGGTTCCAAGATTGTTGTGCATAAGGATGTCGTCGACCTTGGATTCCTGGCCTTGTGGGTATATGATCTCCTTTGGAGAAAACCTGTATAAATCATCGGCCAGGATCCTATGATCCTGCGAATCACTCTGCGCCGTCTTCAGTTGCCCCGAGACCAAGTCGATAACAGCAAGCCCCCACGAATCCTCCTCAAAAACCAAACTGGAAATATACGTGTTTTCCCTATCCTCTCCGATGTCAAACTCAATGGCCGTTCCCGGAGTTAAGACCTTAACAACATCTCTCTTCACAATTCCTTTCGCATACTTGGCATCTTCCACTTGTTCGCATATAGCGACCTTAAATCCGTGTTTGAGAAGCTTTGTCAGATATGATTCTGCCGCATGGTAGGGGATTCCGCACATGGGAACTTTTTGTCGCGATGTAAAGGCAATTTCCAGAACAGAGGATGCAATTTTTGCATCTTCATAGAACATCTCATAAAAATCACCCAGACGGAAAAACAGCAGAGAATCCGGGTGCTTCCGCTTAATGCTGAGATACTGCTCCATCATTGGAGTGAGAGTTTTTTTTGTCGACATTGCCCTACCAAATATACTCGGCACT
>JBATYS010000196.1:0-1968 GCA_049674205.1 Candidatus Aminicenantaceae bacterium | reverse complement strand
CTGACTGTACTCACTGGCATCTGGAGCGGATAGTTTTAATGTGTTTCTCCAAAACTGTTCCTCGACATTATTAGCGTAGCCTAACACATTTTCCATACCGATTCCTTCGACAGCTTCTCTGACTTTTAGATGGTTTGTGGTTAAGAATTCATGAAGGCTCAGGCTGTTTAGAAGTGAGTAGGAGAGCAATCCGACTTCATCGGTGGGGTGGAGTTTAGTGTTGATGAAATGGAGAGCCGCTTCTCTTGATTTTTTAATCCCTTCTCTGTTGTTAAAAGCAAAATCGAAGAAAAGAAAGAATTTCCGGTTCATTGTTTGGGCAGGTTGGATTTCTTCAGCGGGAGCAGACTTGGGCTTATATATTTGTTCCAAGGGTTCTTTTTGTTTTTCTATTTGAGGCAAAGAAAGCGTATACTTTTCAAATTCAGTGAGGTCCTTTCTCTTCCCATTATCAAAAAGCTCAAAATCCTCCAGTTGAAGGTCTATGGCCGGGTTCCCATTTTTATCCGTGACATAAACCTGGATGAGTTTGAGAGTGACGGTGACTTCATGCTGCTCCTGCTCTTGAGACAAATTTCCAAGGCAAGGGATTGAAGTCAACATAATATTATTGACTAATAAGAAGATGAGAACAAAAAAAATGGAAAATTTTAGTTTTTTCACTCTGACCTGCTAACGGTTTTTTAAATTTATTCCACATGAATAGTATAAACCTCATCCAATAAAATGCAAACTCTATGACAATTCCTAAGGGCAGGATTCTAACAAAAAACTATCCATTTGACTCAGAGTATCTTCCTACTTGCTTGCGGGCTTCGAGGACAAAGTATATCATCTGACCTCTGGATGATGAACTAAAGCTTTGACATTTTCGTATGTAATGTTGAAACTTATATTAAGAACATAAGGTCTATCTCTATATAGGTGTACTGCGATGGTGAGGAACTATATTAAAACGGCATTAAGAAATCTCTTCAAACACAAGGGTTATTCGCTGATCAATATAACCGGACTTGCTATTGGCATGGCCACATGTCTGCTTATCCTGCTTTATGTGAACCATGAGCTGAGCTACGACAGCTATAATGAAGACGCAGACCGAATTTATCGCATAGCCTTTTCTGCACTTTGGGGAGGCAGGGATATTGACATTTGCGTTGCCCCAGCGCCCATGGCCAAAACCATCATCGACATCTACCCCGAAATCGAGGATGGAGTACGGTTTCGCAATCAGGGAAGTTCCATCGTCCAGTATGGAGATAACAGCTTCAAGGAGAATCGAATCATATTTGTGGACAATTCTTTTTTCAGCATCTTTACAGTCCCTTTAATCTCAGGAGATCCCAAATCAGTCCTGGTAGAACCAAACACTTTAGTTTTAAGTCAAAAAACTGCTGAAAAATATTTCAGGGATGAGGACCCGATCGGCAAAATCCTTAAATTGGATAACAGGACAGATTATGAGGTCACCGGTGTATTCGAAGAAATCCCTGACAATTCCCACTTCCATTATGACATCCTCCTCTCAATGGAGTCTCTGAAGGACAGCAAAAACCAGTTTTGGCTTAATATGAATTATGCAACCTACATCCGTATTCATAAAGAGGCAGATTACAAAGCTCTAGAGGCCAAGTTTCCAGAGCTAATCGAAAAATATATAGGCCCTCAAATGTCAGCCTTTATCGGAACATCTGCGGAAGAACTCGCTGAGAAGGGTGAATTGAGGGCTGAGTTCTATCTGCAACCGTTAAGAAAAATCCATCTGAATTCAGACCTTGTGGGAGAGCTAGAGCCGACAAGCGACGCAAAATACGTGTATATTTTTTCGGCAATTGCTTTGTTTATCATTCTTATCGCCTGTATCAATTTTATGAACCTGTCCACAGCGCGGTCAGCAGGACGGGCCAAGGAAGTTGGCATACGCAAAGTCTTGGGTTCATTCCGTAAACAATTGATCGGACAGTTTTT
>JBATYS010000195.1:0-3669 GCA_049674205.1 Candidatus Aminicenantaceae bacterium | reverse complement strand
GTAGTGAACTACCGCGAGTGAGCAACAACGAAGCCGATGCTGTGAGATCGGTGGGTTAGGTTGGGTCGGCGCCCGAAGGGTAAAAAACGTCGATGAATAAAGAAAGATTCTTCTTGAAAAGTTTTTTCAACAATGTCAGGATAAGTTCTTGACATTGTTGAAGTAAAAAGAGCATCGACGTTTTTTATGAATAGTTCAGGTACAATAATTTTGTAAGTAAATCTCAGGCTTTTTTATCTGTCGCGGGTGAGATATAAACCGTGGAGAATCCGAATTGAAACACTTGTCCTATGAAGATCATTTTCATCTTCAGGACTCAGACTTTCATAAAATCCTGGATGTCGCTCTCTCCCGGGGCGGCGATTTTGCAGAAATCTACCTCGAACACAGAGTTTTTAGTCTTATAAACATGGAAGAGGACATCATCAAGGAAACTTCAGAAAGCATCAGCCTGGGTTTGGGGATCCGCGTAAACTCCGGCGACAAAACAGGCTACGCATACACGAACGACATCTCCATCGAAAAGATCAAGCGAGCCGCTCTCATGGCTGCCTCCATTTCCTCGGAGAGCTCGGCGAAAAATTCCGCTTCCCTTTCCCCTACCCCACTCCCTCATAATTTTTATCCGGTGCTCGATCCAGCCCATAAAAGATCTTTGCGGGACAAGATCTCCCTTGTTCGCCAAACCTATGACGCCGCTCAGAAATTCAACCCCAAAATCAAAAAAGTGAAGGCTTCGCTCATCGATCAGATCCAGCATGTGTGGATAATCAACTCAGAGGGACTGTCCGTATCAGAAGGAAGACCGCTCATCAAATTGGTCTGTCTCGCTGTCGCCGAACACTCAAATAAGCGAGAAGCGGGTTATTGCGGAGGGGGCGGCAGAGTCGGTTTGGAGTACTTTAAAAAAGTGTTCACCCCTAAAGAAATCGGTCAAGAAGCGGCCAAAGAATCCTTGCATCTCCTGGAGGCCATACTCCCTCCTGCCGGCGAGATGCCTGTTGTCCTAGCTCCCGGACACAGCGGTGTTCTGATCCATGAAGCAGTGGGGCATCTCCTCGAAGCAGATTTCAACCGGAAAAAAACATCCATATTCTGGGACAAAATGGGCACTCAAGTGGGCCTACCCAACTTGACGATCTACGATGATCCCACGTTACCCAACTTTCGAGGCTCCTACAACATGGACGACGAAGGCACGATCCCCAAAAAGACTCCCCTCATTGTAAATGGGAAACTCGTCGGTCTACTTCAGGATAGGCTTTCCTCAAGACTTATGGGTTTACCTCTGACCGGACATGGGCGGAGACAGGATTTCACCTGTATTCCCATTCCGAGGATGAGCAACACCTACATAGACAAGGGAGAATATGATCCAGAGGAGATCGTTAAATCCGTGGACAAAGGCTTCTACGCCCAGAAATACCAGGGAGGACAAGTGGAGGACTCGGGAAAATTCACATTCTCAGTGAGTTCGGGATTTCTCATCGAGGATGGACGTCTGACTTCTCCTGTCAAGCAGGCAACGCTTATTGGGACAAACATCGACATCCTCAATAAAATCGAAAAAGTGGGTGCAGACCTCCAATTCGGGTTTCAAACCGGAACCTGTGGAAAAGAGGGTCAAACTGTGCCCGTTACGGATGGGTGTCCCACACTTAAAATCTCACGAATGACGGTGGGTGGACAGTCATGACCAAGGCGAACGCGGATTCTCCGTTGAAGGTACTCGCTGAAAACCTGGTAATGTTCGGGAGATCACATGGTGCCGATCAAATCGAAGTCACTATACTGGAAGGCAATGAATTCTCGGTCGATGTGCGCCTGGGTCAAATCGAGAATCTTTGTGAAGCAGGAGCTCGAGGCTTGAGCCTCCGGGTCATCAAGGACCAGAGAACAGCCTATGCCTCCTCTTCTGACCTCGATAGGGTTCAGCTCGAAAATCTTGTCGAGAATGCCATCAGACGCGCCGAGCTGGCCAGCATCGATGAATGTGCCGGGCTTCCCCGGCTCGAGGAAAATCAAATAGAGACCTCTGCCCTTCTGCTTAATGATCCCGCGATTTCTGTCTTAGATCCCAAAGAAAAGATCGAATTGGCATTGGAGACGGAACGGATCGGACTGTCCGACAAGAGGATCACAAACTCCTATGGGGCAAGTTTTGAGACGCGAGTCATTCGAACGACTCTGGTCAATTCCTTCGGTTTTTCCCAGGAATATGAAGAGACATTCTGTTCTCTCGGGCTCGGGCTTCAGGCAGGAGAAACGGATAACAAAGTGGAGGGCTCCTGGTCTTCGGTCAAAAGGATCTTTAAAGATCTAGAAACGCCCGAAAAGATCGCGTCAACATGTGTAGAAAGAACTGTTCGTCAACTGAACGCTCGTAAGATCCAGACACAAGTAGCTCCTGTTGTTTTTGAGCCCCCGATGACATCCTGGCTGCTGGGCTTCCTATTTGCATGTGTCTCTGGAAGTGCCATCTACCAGAAAACCTCCTTCCTGGCGGATAGGCTGGGTGAAAAAGTCGCCGGTGAAGAGATTTATATCTCTGATGATGGCTTGATGCCGGGCATGCTGGGGACTACTCCGTTCGACTCGGAGGGAGTCTCCTCACAAAAAACAAAGATCCTTGATAAGGGAATTCTTAAAAATTATCTCTGCAATACTTATGCCGCTAGAAAACTCAAACTCCGGTCAACCGGGAATGCAGACGGTGGAGGCATCGGCCCACACAATTTTTATCTCCATGCAGGAACTCTCCCCCCTGAAAAGATCGTTTCGACATTGGATAGGGGGCTTATCCTCATCCGAACTTTAGGACATGGCCTCAATCCTATAAATGGTGATATATCCCGCGGAGCATTCGGTTTGTGGGTGGAAAAAGGAGAGATCGTCTATCCGGTCTCAGAGATCACAATCTCAGGAAACTTGGGACGCATCCTCAACTCCATCGAAAAGATCGGGAACGACGTGGAATTCAGGAGCTCTGTTGTTGGGCCGACCATCCAGATCAGTGAACTCACGATCGCTGGATCCTAGGGATATTTCTGTTTTTGATCTCCATAATCCTTTCACGGACACTGTGGAGAGGTTTTTTAATGTTCCCGGACTTCTTTCTTCGCTCGAAAAGCATTACGATGGAAAACATCTTTGAGTGCTCTTTTGGGAACATGGAACCGTCCCTGCTCATCCTTCCAGTACTTGACTGAGTCGGTCAATTCCTCGATCACAGACTCTTCGGCCGGATAACCGAGAGCCAGGACTGAATCAATCCGATAGTTGTCAGGCACGGATAATATCTGTCTCAACCTGTCCCGGTCGATGGAGAGAAGCCAACAGCTTCCTATCCCCTCTTCCCAGGCAGTCAGGATCATGTTCTCCATGGCGGCCCCCACCTCCCATTCGTAGCCCTGAGGGCGAATCTCCTTATTGACTAAAAAGATCACGTAGGCTATGGGTTCTTGCCCGGAACTTGGATTTCCTTCCGGGGCTATGTAGGCGGCCCACTTCAAACAGGGAAAAACCAGCCGTTTGATCGCTGCATCATCGATCACAATAAACTCCAAAGGCTGGAGATTCGCCCCTGATGGTGCCAATCGTCCCGCGTTGACTAGATTTTCCAGGATCTCCTTGGAGATAGGTCGAGCCTGAAATTGGCGGATCGTCCTT
>JBATYS010000194.1:0-4661 GCA_049674205.1 Candidatus Aminicenantaceae bacterium | reverse complement strand
AGGGACTGGGGACGCCTTCGCTGCAGGACTGATTTATGGTTTCTTGAAAGGAAAGAGCGAGACCGACGCCCTCTCGTTTGCCATTGCAGCCGCGTGTTTAAAGCATTCGGTTCTGGGTGATTTCAGCCTGGCCACTGTTGAAGAAGTGGAGGCATTTGCAGTAGGAAAGACCACAGGAAGAGTCCAAAGGTGAATACTTTTAAATCTTGAAAGAGTGAAGAGAATCGGCAAAACTGTGTGTATCAAAGGAGCAAAAACAGGATGAAATGGAAAAGCTTTTTAAACAAGGTATTCAAGAATGATATGGCCATCCTTGTCCTCCTATCACTGGCAAAACTCCTCATTTATTTGATTGCCAGCAACAAGTACGGTTATTTCAGGGACGAATTGTACTACATGGCATGCGGTGAAAATCTTGATTTTGGCTACGTGGATCATCCTCCTCTAATTGCCATCATCTCGAAATTCTCCCGTTTTCTCCTAGGGGATTCACTCTTTGCTATCCGGTTTTTTCCCGCCGTGGCCGGCGCACTGGTTATCTTTTTAACAGGTTTGATCGTTCGGGAACTCGGAGGAAAAAGGTCAGCTATCATCCTGGCTGCTGTCGCCGTTTTAATAGCTCCCATTTTTTTGGGGATCGGAAGTGTTCTTTCCATGAATGTCTTCGACCATCTCTTCTGGACACTTTCCGCTTTTATCCTGATCCTCATCCTCAAGAATAAAAATGATAAACTCTGGCTAGTATTGGGAGCGATATTGGGTTTAGGGCTCCAGAACAAGCACTCCATCTTTTTCTTCGGGTTCGGACTTCTTGTAGGGCTTTTCCTTACTCAACATCGAAAATACTTGTACTCTACCTGGCTGTCCTTCGGGGCGCTTGTGGCTTTTGTTATTTTTCTCCCCAATCTCATCTGGCAGTTCATAAATGGCTGGCCCAGCATCGAATTCATCAAGAACGCCAGTCAGTTCAAGAATCTCCCCCTCTCTCCACTGGAATTTCTCCTTGGGCAGATCAGTGATATGCATCCTTTTTGTTTTCCGATCCTTTTTCTCGGTCTCATCTTTTTCCTTTTCTCCAAATACGGTAAAGATTACCGTGTGTTTGGCTGGATGTACCTGGCTGTTTTTGCCCTGTTTATTGTGATGCGTGCCAAAACATACTACATCGCACCTATCTATCCTGTGATGTTTGCAGCGGGTGCTGTCGGCATTGAAAAGATCATCGAAAACTGGAATTTCACCTGGCTAAAGACCGCAATGCTGACATTTCTTCTGGGAGGAGGTGTGTTGACTGCGCCCCTCGCTCTCCCCATTCTTCCTGTGAAAACTTATATCAGTTATTCTGAGTTTTTGGGTGTTTCTCCACCCCGGACAGAGGATCATGCTATGGGAGTGCTGCCTCAGCATTATGCGGATATGTTCGGCTGGCCGGAGATGGCAGAAACCGTGGCCAAGGTCTACCTCAAACTCACTCCCGAGGACCAAGTCAAATGCGGGATCTTTGCACAGAATTACGGAGAGGCGGGCGCTATAGACTTCTTTGGCCGACAGTATGGCCTGCCCAAGGCCATCTCTGGGCATAACAACTACTGGCTCTGGGGCCCCAGGGGGTACACGGGCGAAGTTTTAATCATTGTCGGTGGGGATGCGACCGATTTTGCTCAGGTATTCAACAGTGTGGAACAGGTCGAAGTCTTCACGCATGAATATGTCATGCCCTATGAGAACAATCTCCCCATTTTTGTGTGCCGGGAGCCGCGGGTCACTATCGGAGAAGTCTGGCCGCAGGTGAAGCATTACGATTGATATCCTGTACTATTCATAAAAAATGTCGATACTCTGTTCAACAAAAGCAATATCATTCATTTGAATAACACTTGATTGATAAAACCAAACAACAAGGAGATAAGGATGGCAGAAAAGGAACAATTTGCCGGTTTTTCCAAAGAGACCCTGACCTTCTTCAGAAGACTAAAAAGAAATAACACCAAGTCTTGGTTTGACAGGCACAGGGGCGAATACGAAAGTTTTGTTCTCGAACCTGCCAAGGCTTTTGTGGTTGCCATGGGAGAAAGATTCCATACAGAGAGTGTCAATTTCAGAGCGGAGCCTAAACTCAACCGGTCGATCTTTCGCATTTATCGGGATACCCGTTTCAGTCCGGACAAAACCCCGTACAAGACACATTTGGCTCTCTATTTCTGGGAGGGGATGCTTCCTCGAATGGAGTCTCCTGGCTTCTATGTTCATGTGGAGCCGTCCAAACTCTTGCTGGGGGCAGGAATTTACATGTTTTCTCCGAAGCAGTTGACTCGCTACAGGAAAGCAGTGGTCGATCCTGAATGGGGCCAGGACCTTTCCGATATTTTGACAAAGATCTCTCGGCGAAAAGATTTCAAGTCGGGAGAAAAACACTACAAAAGAATCCCGTCTGGATTCGATCCAGATCACCCGAATGCCGAACTCCTTCTTTACAACGGGATCCATGTTTGGGAAGAGACAGCAATTCCTGAAGAATTTTACTCGGTGAAATTTGTGGATTATTGCTGGAAAAAATTCTTGCCCTTCCTCCCTCTTCATGCGTGGCTGTTCGCCTTATCGAGCGGAAAAATTTAAAGGGACTATTCTCCTTTCAATAAAGATCGAAGCTCTGATTTAAGGAGATTGATAGTGAAGAAGACATTATACCTGATCTGTAATGCCCACCTGGATCCTGTTTGGTTGTGGGAATGGGAGGAGGGTGCGGGAGAAGCCCTGTCAACATTTCGATGCGCTGCCAAACTGTGTGAAGAGTTTGAAGAGTTTGTCTTCAATCACAATGAAGCCGTTCTCTACCAGTGGGTTGAACAGTTCGAGCCAGAGTTGTTCATTAAACTTCAGGATCTTGTTTCCAGGCATAAGTGGCACATCATGGGGGGATGGTACGTACAGCCCGATTGCAATCTGCCTAGCGGGGAGTCATTTGTGCGACAGGTCTTGGTCGGAAAACGATATTTTAAAACCAGGTTCGGAGTAGAGCCGAAAACAGCCATAAACTTCGATCCGTTTGGGCACACACGGGGATTGGTTCAAATTTTGAAGAAGTCGGGGTATACCTCTTATCTTTTCTGCCGTCCCGACCCGAAAGGATTTTCCCTTCCTTCAGAAGAGTTTGTGTGGGTGGGTTATGATGGCTCTGAGATTTTGGCGCGCCGTGCGACCGATCACTACAACTCATTCATGGGTAAGGCTCGGCAGCGGGTGGAGGAGTGGCTGGAAATGAATCGCGACAAGGAGTTCGGGGTCTTGCTCTGGGGAATAGGTGATCATGGAGGCGGCCCTTCACGCTTAGACTTGGAACAACTCAGGCAGCTTATAAAAGAGCAATCCGATTGGACGATCCTTCATGCGGTGCCAGAGGATTATTTTGAACGTGTGGCAGGGAAGAGAACGCAGCTTCCCCGCCACACTGCGGACTTAAATCCATGGGCTGTGGGATGTTACACCACCATGGCCCGCATCAAGCAAAAACACCGTGAGCTCGAAAACACCTATTATAAGACAGAAAAGATGATCACATCAGCTTTCTGCCAGGGGATGATGGACTATCCATCCGACCTGCTCAGAGAAGCTCTCGAAGACCTTCTCTTCTGTGAATTCCATGATATCCTGCCTGGGTCATGCATTTCTGAGGCGGAAGCCTCCTCGCTCCAGAGAATGGATCATGGCCTGGAAATATTGGCGCGATTGAAAGCCAAAGCCTTTTTTCTTCATCTCAGCGGCCAGCCCCTCGCTGACGAGGGTGATTTTCCCATTTTTGTTTTTAATCCTCATCCCTTTCCTGTAGAGGAGACGATAATCTTTGAGTTCCAGCCGCTAGAGCCAAATGAAAACAAGGCTTTGTTCTGGCTCCCACAGATCTTTGATGAAAACCACTCAACAATTCCGTTCCAGTTGGAGAAGGAGAGCTGTAATATTTCTGTGGATCAGAGAAAGCGAGTCGTTTTTCGAGCGACACTCAATCCCAGCCAGATGAATCGTTTTTCCTGCCGCTTGAAAGAGGTTGTCCCTGAACAAAAATCCTATAGTCCTGCAGGGAGAGAGATAGAGGTTAAGTCTGAGAACTCCCAAGTTATTGTTGATACAGAGAGTGGATGGATAAAGGCCTATCGAGTTTCTGGGACAGATTATCTGAGTCCGGGGGCTTTCAGAGTCCTTGTCGTTGAGGATTATCCCGACCCCTGGGGAATGTTGGTCGATTCGTTCAGGAAAGTTGCCGGTTCGTTCTCCTTGATGACAAAGGAGGAAAGCGCATGCTTTGCTGGGATCTCTCTACAGGAATTGGACCCTGTCCGGGTGATAGAGGATGGCCCGGTAAGGACCGTAGTGGAAGCCCTGTTCAAATACCGCAGTTCGTCCTTTTGTGTGCACTACAAGATCCCTAAGCAGGACCATGCCTTAGAGATAGAGGTCCGCGTGTACTGGAACGAAAAGGACCGTATGCTCAAACTTTCCATACCGACAGCGTTTTTAGACGGAGGCTGTAGAGGCCAGGTGTCCTATGGTGTTGAAGATTTTAAAGGAAGAGCTGTGGAGCTGGTCGCACAAAAATGGATCGGCGTGCACTCAGCAAGCAACCAGCACGCACTGACTGTGATCAATGATGGGACGCATGGTTTCGA
>JBATYS010000193.1:0-2730 GCA_049674205.1 Candidatus Aminicenantaceae bacterium | reverse complement strand
GTCTAATATTCCGCAACGCTGTTTTGATGTAGTTTTTGAGCATTTCTCCAACTCTCCATTTATTTCTGGTCTATTCATAAAAGCTGCTTACACATTTATATTCAAATAACACTCAATATTTTATTGTTAGCAACTTTTACCCTTCGGGCGAGCCGATCTCACTATAGCGGCCTCGTTGCAGCCCACTCGCGGTAGTTCACTACAGCTTCTTGCACCACTTCCTCGCCGCTGCAGCAATCTCGACTCGTGAATAATCCAGGGCAAATTAGCTCATATAGGTAGACGAGAGTGAGTGGTTAAAAGTTCACAGTGCGGAGGAGTTTTTCAGATATCGGTAAACTCTCCTTATTTCAGAAGGAGCGAGATGCCGCTGTGGAATTATTCGTATCTTAAAGAATTAACAGGGTTCGTACTGGCAGCTTTGATAGTCTGGTAACTCACGGTCAGCAAAGAGATAACAAGAGCGAGTGCTGCCGACGCCACAAACACCCATAGATTGATACCTGCCCTGTAGGCAAAATTTTGAAGCCATTTGTTCATGGCAAAATAAGCCACTGGCCATGCTATAAGATTGGCCGCCAGAACTTTTATGAGAAATTCTCTGTTCAGCAGAAGAATGATCCCCGGAATAGTGGCCCCGAGGACTTTCCGAATGCCTATCTCTTTTGTTTTCTGTGTCGTGACGTGCGATGCAAGACCGAAGAGCCCTAATCCAGCGATGATGATAGCTAGTGCCGCAAATGCGGTGAAAGTCTTTCCCGCTTGGATCTCCGTGTTGTACAACTGGGCGAAGTTATCGTCGAAGAAGACATAATCCAGAGGCTGGGCAGGGACGAATTCTCTCCACAGCTTTTCCATGAAGCGGATGGTTTCTTCGATCTTTTGTGGGTGGATCCTGACGGAAAGATACATCACCGGCCGATTCTCGATGAGAATGGATGCCATGGGGCGCATGTTGAAATGGAGTGATTCCAGATGAAAATCTTCAACAATTCCAATGACATTGAATGGCTTGTTCTTGAATTCTGTGAGAAGCAGTTGTTCTTCGAGAGGGAATTCCATATTGAGCGTTTTTACAGCAGACTCATTCAGAATAACAGCAGAAGAATCTGTAGAGTGCTCCTTTCTAAAATTTCTACCCTCTTTCAACTTGATATTGTAAGTTTCCGTGAAGTCATAATCGGCAGATATCGTAACCAGGGTGTGGTTCATGTTGCTCCCTTCTCCCGGTTTTTGGAAAACTTTCACTTCGAGGAGCATTTGGGGGAGTGAATCTGTGAATGTGGCGTTTATAACATCCGGATTCTGTTTGAGCCTCTCTTTGAATGCCGCTCTTTCTGCTCCGAGTTTTCTCGCACCCTGGATGATGACCACATGCTCCTTATCGAATCCCAGGTTTTTGTTGCGGACATATCGAAGTTGATTGCCAATTACGAACGTGCTGATGAAGAGAACGATGGATGCGACGAATTGAAAAACAACAAGAGCATGCCTGAATTGGCGTCCCTTCATCCCGGATTGGGATTGCCCTTTTATCACATCTACGGGTTGAAATGATGCAAGGAGAAACGCAGGGTAAATGCCAGCTGCCACACCGATGATCACCGCACCGAAAAGAATCCCCAATAAAAAGGTCCAATTCATAAAAGTGGACATGGAATAATCTTTTCCCACGAGGTTATTGAATACAGGAAGGAACAGCTCAACCAACATCAACGCTCCGAGTATAGCAATTGAGGCGAATACGATGGATTCGGTCAGGAATTGCCTGATGAGTTGTTTCCTGTTGGACCCCACAACTTTTCGGATTCCCACCTCTTTGGCTCTTTGAGTGGATCTTGCAGTGGCCAAGTTGATAAAGTTGATGCAGGCAATAACCAAAATGATAAATGCGATAGCTGCAAATATGGTAACCGTGTTGATATTTCCAGGTGGCTCGAATTCATTTTCCACTCTTGAATACAGATGAATATCCAGAAGCGGCTGCAGGAAAAAGCCTATGAAGTTTCCGGATTCAATGAACTTGTCATACGAGATTCCCATCGCCCTTTTTACTATCGGCTCATAATATTTACGCGAAAATTCTGGAAATTTGGCTTCTATTTGGCCGGGAGTGACATTCTCTTGGACGAGAATATAGGTATAAACGGCTGTGTCATACCAGTCAGGATCCCGGCTTTTTCTGAGCGATGCGAAAGTGGCGAGAAAATCAAAATGGAAATGGGAATTTTCTGGTAGGGGTTTAGCGATTCCAGTCACTTTGTAGGGTGTCCCATCCTCTAAAATCAGCATTTTCCCGATAGGCTCTTCTTCTCCAAAATATTTCTTCACCATTTTTGGAGTTAAAACGACTGAATTATGCTCTTTAAGTACAGCCTTTTCATCCCCTTCGATGAGTGAAATTGTAAACACATCAAAAACTGTGGGATCTGCCCACACGAACTGTTCTTCCATGAACTGTTTGTCTCCATACCGGGCGTAAACATTTCCCGTACGGAACTGTTTATACATCCTTGTGGATGCCTTGACTTCAGGAAAATCTTTGACCATGGCTTCAGCAAGAGGGGAGGGTGCCAGAGCGCAGTCAAAATGATTCGTTCCGACATTGAATCGTAGAGGGACTCTGTATATGTTACGGGCTGTTTCATGAAAGCGGTCATAGTTCAGTTCACTCTGAACGAAAAACAAGATCAGGATACAACTGGCAATTCCGATAGCGAGACCGACAAT
>JBATYS010000192.1:0-2813 GCA_049674205.1 Candidatus Aminicenantaceae bacterium | reverse complement strand
GATATATTGGCAAACACCCACAACCGTTCCACATTGGCGACGCCTGCAAATAAAATACCCGGCAGTAGATAGAGCCATCGAAAATATCTCACATATTTTTTGTTGAACACATTTACGAAGGCGGTTTCAAAGTAGATAAAGAATCCGATCTGGGTGGAGAGACAGAAAGTGAGTATGGAAATGGAGATAAATGTGCCCGCAATACCGGAGGAAAATACCGATGAAAAAGCGACTATAACAAGCTCTATGCCGGATTTTTCACTGGATAAAACACCTGTGGATAGAACCGCAAAGGCGGTTATCGTGCATATCACCATGGTATCGATGAAAACTTCAAAGGCTCCCCAAATTCCCTGCTGAAAAGGATGTGGCGTGTCGGCCGTGGCATGCACCATGGGGGCTGTTCCCAGGCCGGCCTCACTGGATAACATGCCTTTGGCCATCCCTTCTTTAATAGCGGTTTTGACCGCAAATCCTGCGATTCCACCGGAAGCCGGAACAAACGCAAACGCATATTTGAAAATCATAGAAAACACTTCGGGGATCTTAGTGTAGTTTGCAAAAAATATTATTATTCCTCCGACGATGTACAAAAGAGCCATGAGGGGAACAAGTTTTTCACAGAATTGGCCGATCCGTTTGATCCCGCCGATTATCACAAAGGTTGCGATAGCAATCATCGCCCCGATAACAATATAGGGGCTAATATTGTATGAGGATAAGAACGCCCGGCCGACCGTGTGGGTTTGGAGTATGGAAGAGGCTAAAACAGAATTGATGAGCACGCCTATACAAAACAGCTTAGCCAGGAATTTCCAACCCAAGCCCTTTTTAATATAATACATCGGCCCACCGCGGACATTTCCCTGTTCGTCAATATCTCTATAATGGACAGCGAGTGTTATCTCTGTGGTTTTTGTCAGCATGCCGAGCAGGGCTAACAGCCACATCCAAAAGATGGCGCCGGGTCCTCCGATGGATAATGCCGTCGCCACCCCGGCAATATTTCCCATGCCCACGGTACTGGCTAAAGCGGTCGCCGTTGCCTGGAAAGGTGTCATTTTTCCCTTTGCAACGGTGGCCTTTTGCTTAGATATCTCTCCGAATGTGTTCTGGAAAATGAATCCAAGTTTTCTTAATTGGAAAAAAACGGATTTTCCCGTCAAAAACAACGCCACCAAGGCTATAAAGACCAATGTCCATGGTCCCCACAGAATGCGATCGATCTCAGTAGCAATATCCAGGATTATTTCTAACATTGGAACCGGCGCGCGGTTATGGGATCGAGGAATCTCTGGACCTCATATTGATAGCCTTCCGGATCTTCGAAAAAAAAGCATTGGACCGGAAAACCTTCCGGCTGCTTAACCTCGGTCAAAAGCTTCACACCGCATTCTCTCAGATAAGCATACCAGTCCTCTACATTTTCGGTTACCAAAGTGACCAGCACCGCATTCGTCTCCTGAGCCTGGCAATGGCCCTTAGCCCCATCAACGATCCCCACAAAGGCCTTTTCCGCCACCCGGTAGATACGGGCATCACCTTGATCGTCACAGAGCTCCAACTGGAGGACATCCTCGTAAAAACGTGTGGCCCGTGCCAGGTCGCGGTAATAAAGAAAAGTGATCTGTGATTGAAGAGACGGTCGTTTCATTTTGTTTTGTCCTCTCCTACCTTAAAGTTTTTCTAAATCATCGACCTCGGCCAGAACAGAAGCCAGGAAGGCCTTTCTCACGTGAAGGAGGTTCTCTGCCTGGTCATATACAAGGGAATTAGGGCCATCGGCCACCATGAGAGACCATATCTTTTAAATCTCCTTGCTGATCAATTCCCGCCCTGCATGAAACGCCCGCAGATTGAGCTCTCTAAACCTGTCCGGGACATACTTTGTGATGACTCCTTCCCATACCCGGGGGGAGATCTCAAAAAGGGAAGAAAGCGCTCCCAAAAGCAGGATATTGACAGCTTTCACATTACCAAGTTCTTTAGCTTTCTCAGTCGCATTGATGTAATAGACCGTCTGGGCTGCTCCTGCCAGGGCTTGCTTGATTTTTTCGATCTCGGGATATTTGACCTGACCGGTGGTTACCGCTGCCGGCGGAATCCGGTATTCATTGACAATGGCGGTGCTGTCTGGATGAAGGTATCCGGTCATACGTATGGCCTCAAGCGGCTCAAAAGCCAAAAGATAGTCCACCGTTCCCTTCATGGACATGGGGGCATTTACTTTCTCTCCCCAACGGATATGGCTGATCACACTACCGCTTCTAACGGCCAGTCCTAGAACATCCGATTTTTTCGAGTCATAACCGGCAGTCATCCCCACCTCGGCCAGAACATCACCGGAGAGAACGGTCCCCTGGCCCCCGACTCCGACTACTAAAAAGTTTGTATTCTTCATGTTACTCACCCTCTTCCTTTTCTGAGGGCGGCTGAATGGCGCCGGTCGAGCAGACCTGGCGGCAGATGTCACAGCCGGTGCACAGTGTAGGTTCGATGTGGGACTTGAATTTATTATTTCTAGGATTTTTTTCCGCTGCCAGTCCGATAGCCGGGCAGCCCACCTTAAAACAGAGCTGGCAGGCCACACATACACCCAAATCCACATGATAGGCGGGCTGGGGATCATTGGAGACAAATACACATTCCCCCCGTGTTATCAAAACCGAAGGCCCTTTATAATCCAGACACTCTTTCAAACCGGCTTCTACTTCCTCGATATTAAAGGCATCCACTACCTTTACTTTTTTGACACCCATGGCTTTCACCAATGGCTCGATTTCAACTTTTTGTGCCGGCCGGTCCCGGGTAAC
>JBATYS010000191.1:0-4291 GCA_049674205.1 Candidatus Aminicenantaceae bacterium | reverse complement strand
ACTTGTATTCAGGAGGGTGTATACCGCGAGGAAAAGTTTTCCGTTTCATGCGATTTTTAGTGGCAAGATTTGAGAGTAAAGTGTATTCATTCTTCCTTGAAAATGTCAACATTAAAAATTATATTGTGGCTAGGTAATGAACCTGGATTATTCACTTTTATCATTAAAAATAATCCTTTTTATAGTATAATGTAGGGCAAACTTATAAGCATGTTTCTCAAAGAATAAAAATGGATATTATAATCACGGAAGTTACGAAGCGGAAGGATCTCAAAGAATTTATTTTTCTTCCCGAAAAGATTCACCGTAATCACACGACTTGGGTTCCCCCTATCTACGTCGATGAGTGGAAGTATTTCAACTCAAAGAAGAACAGGTCGTTCACTCACTGTGATGTTATCCTGTTGCTCGCCACCAAAAACGGCCAGCCTGTAGGCAGGATCATGGGCGTGATCAATAAAAGGTATAACGAGATCCGGAATGAGAAGATGGCCCGATTTGGCTACTTGGAAACATGGGAAGATAAAGAGGTCGTTCGAGCGCTTCTCGAACGCGTGGAAGAATGGGCCAGGGAACACGGCATGACTAAAATCATCGGACCCTATGGCTTTACAGATCAAGATCCCGAGGGATTTTTGATCGAAGGCTTTGAAAACCGCGCCACCATCGCAACCTACTGTAACTTTGAATGGATGCCCCGAATGATTGAGGCACAGGGCTATAGCAAAGATGTCGATTATTTTGTTTACAAACTCGATGTTCCCAAGGAATTCCCCGAGTTTTATAAGAAGATCTATGAACGGATGAAGAAGAAGGGGAATTTTGAAGTCCTTGAATTTAAGAACAAGAGAAAGCTCAAGCCTTGGATAAAACCCGTCCTCCACCTTATGAATGAATGTTATACAGAGAGCAATATATACGGGTATGCTCCCCTCGATGAGAGAGAGATGGAGGAATTAGCCAAGCGGTATTTGCCTGTGCTCAATCCCAGGTTCGTAAAAGGGGTGCGAAAAGATGGCGAGCTCGCCGCTTTTGTTGTGGGCATCCCTGACATGACAGAAGGCATTCAGAGAGCACGAGGCAGGCTCTTTCCTTTCGGATTTCTCAAGATCCTCAGGGCGGCAAAAAAAAGCAAACAACTGGACCTTCTGCTCGGAGCGATCAAGGGAAAATATCGGGGCCTTGGCCTTGATGTCTTGATGGGCGTCAAGATGATCATGGCCGCTCGTGAGGCAGGAATGGAAATGATGGACACCCACCACGAGTTGGAGGAGAATGTCAAGGTGAGAGCGGAGATGGAAAAGATGGGGGGGAAGCTCTACAAAAAATACCGCGTCTACCAGAAATCCCTCTGATGCCGTGTCCTCTATGAATCCCGTAATATCTGTTTAGGTATGTTTTCGCTCCGGTCAGATTTTTAACGCCATTCCCTCATCGCCTTCTCGGCGTCTGCGGGTCTGTGCATGTTTACCCTATACTGCTTCCGAGGCCTCGACTTTGAAGTGCCTCACATCTTAATTCCTCTCGTGCTCATACAGTCCTCGACGCCCACCTCCTGTGGATTCCCTCGTCGACGATTCGAGGAAGGCTAAATCTTCCTTTATGTCGCTCAAACTATACCTAAAAGATATTTATTTAGTTTCGGCCCAGTTGATACCCCAACCCAAATTCACTTTTAGGGGAACTTTTAGGGGGAAGACCCTCTCCATTTTCTCTTTGACCAGCGGCTCTATTTGGCGGCACTCTTTTTCGGGGACCTCGAAAACCAGCTCGTCGTGCACCTGCAGGATCATCTTTGACTTGAGCGGCTGTGTCCTCATTTCCTCCCAGATATCGATCATGGCTTTTTTCATGAGGTCTGCAGCGGTTCCCTGGATGGGTGTGTTGAGGGCGATGCGGCGGCCAGCTTGCTGAACCATCCAGTTTTCGTTTTTAAGTTCAGGCAGGGGACGGATCCTCCCGAAGAGGGTTTGGGAGATGCCGGTTGTTTGGGCATCCGTCACGCACGTCTCTAAAAATTCCCGGACTTTCGGGTACTTTGCGAAATAGAGGTCGATAAACTCCTGAGCTTCAGAAGTCGAGGTGCCCAATTCTTTAGCCAGAGAAAAGGCAGAGGTGCCGTAGATAATGCTAAAATTGATGATCTTTGCGCGCCTGCGCTGTTCTTCGGGGAAGAGGGATGACGTATCGCCAAACACCTGCAAGGCCGTATCCAGGTGGATGTCCCGGTCGTGGAGAAAGGTTTCGATGAGTGTGGGATCCTCAGAGAGATGGGCCAAGACCCTCAACTCAATCTGAGAATAATCTGCAGAGAGGAAGAGATTCCCCGGATCGGGGATAAATGCCTTTCTACACCTTTTGCCCAGCTCTCCCCGTGCGGGGATGTTTTGCAGATTCGGGTCGCTGCTGGACAGCCTTCCTGTGGCGGCTACCGTTTGATTGTACGAAGTATGGATGCGGTCGGTGTCAGGATTGATGAGGAGCGGGAGAGTGTCAGAATAGGTGGATTTCAGCTTGGAAAACTGCCTGTATTCCAGCATGTGTTGGGCGATGGGGTGGTACTTGGCCAGCTCCTGCAATACGCTCATATCGGTGGAATGGCTCTTTGTCTTCTGCGTTTTCCTCTTAGATTGGATGCCCATCTTTTCGAACAGGATGTTGCCCACCTGCTTGGGAGAGTTGATGTTGAATTCCTCTTGACTGATCGCGTATATCTTTGTTTGAAGGATATCGAGGTCTTGTTGGAGCTCTTCTGAGAGATCCTCCAGAACCTTGGGATCGATCCTGACTCCCCACATCTCCATGTCCGCCAGGACCTGGATGAGTGGGCGCTCCAGAGATTCATAGAGCTGATCAACGCCTTTCTCTTTGACTTTTGGCCAGAGCAACAAACCCAACTGGAGGGCCAGGTCTGCATCTTGGCAGGCGTAGGGCGTTACCTTTTCGATGTTCACGGCATTCATGGTGACTTCGTTCTTTCCCTTTCCCACGACTTCATGATAGGGGATGGTGTCGACCTGAAGATAGGTTATGGCCAGCTTATTCAGATTGTGTTTTCCCCAGTTGGGTTCCAGCAGGTATGAGAGAACCATGGTGTCCAGGTCGATCCCCTGGAGCGTGATCCCCTCTCTGTGGAGGACGATAAAGTCATATTTGATGTTGTGGCCGGTTTTCTTTATTTTTGGGTCAGTGAGGACACCTTCGAGGAGTTGAAAGGCTTTTTTCTTTGGGACCTGATCGGGCGCGTTTGGATAATCGTGCCGGAGGGGTAAGTAAAAGGCTTGATGAGGTTTCACGGAGAAGGAGATCCCCACCAGGCGAGCCCGGGTCGGATAGGGGCTGTCTGTTTCTGTATCCAGGGCGACATGACCGGCTTTCTTGATCTGGGAGATCACCTTTTGCAGCGTCTCCTCATCCTGGATCGTCGTATAGCTTTTCTTCGCGAGATTTGATGTTTTTATGTGTTCTGAGACGAGGGAGGAAAAGCCCAACTTTTGATAAAGGGCGAGTAGATCATCTGTGCAGGGAGGGAAAATCTCCATCTCATGAGGGCTGAACTCAACGTCAAGGTCTTTGAAAATCGTGACCAGCCGGCGGCTCAGCTGGAGTCCATCAAGATTGTTTTCTATCTTTGTTCTGACGCTATTCTTTTCTATATCGGAGAGGTTTCCCAGCAGGTTGTCGAGCGAATCGAATCGGGAGATCAACGACTTGGCCGTCTTCTCTCCGATTCCGGGAACACCGGGAATGTTATCGGAGGAGTCCCCCCACAGGGCGAGCACATCGATAACCTGGGACGGAGAGACTCCAAAATGCTCCTTTACGCCATTTTCGTCCAGGGTGAGATCTTTTGTCGGGTTATAGACCGATGTGTTTTCATCCACCATCTGGAGAAGATCTTTATCGGTCGTGACGATGACGGTTTGGATGTCCTCTTTGGATGCCCTATGGGCGATAGTCCCCAGAATATCATCGGCCTCATGCCCTGGTTGTTCGAAGATTGGGATGTTCATGGCTTTGATGATCTTTTTAAGGAGAGGGAGCTGGACAACGAGGTCTTCGGGCATGGGCTTTCGATGAGCTTTGTATTCTGCGTATATCTTGTGTCTTTCAGTCGGCCCTTTTGTGTCGAATGCGATCCCGAGGTAATCTGGATCTTCCTGATCCAGTAATTTTTTCAGGGTCATGATAAATCCATAGATGGCGTTGGTCGGAAATCCATCGGAATTCGTCAAGAAACGGATGGCATAGTAGGAACGGTACAGCAGGGCGTTTCCATCGATGAGGACTA
>JBATYS010000190.1:0-1636 GCA_049674205.1 Candidatus Aminicenantaceae bacterium | reverse complement strand
CCAGATTTCCTGCAGATTGGGCTTCTCTGATAAAACGTCTTGCGGCATCCTCTTTTTCGGAGTCTTCAGAGACCATGTCAAAGCGGATGAGCTTGATCGCAACCTCTCGGTTTATATCTGGGTCGATTCCCTTATAGACAATGCCCATCGCTCCTTTTCCGAGCTCGCCGATGATTTTGTATTTACCGATCTTTTCCATGGTATTTAATCTGAACTATTCATAAAAAATGTCGATACTCTGTTCAACAAAAGTAATATCAACTCGTGAATAATCCACTTTAGACAGAAAAATCACCCTCCAAAAATTCACCCTAAAAAATATCTAAAACCCGGCTTTCTCTTGAAAAATATCTCACCCAGGCAAGAAAGTCAAGTTTTGGGAGAAAATTCAAACATTTCCAAATCCGTGATGAACGGAGTTCCGAGTAATCAGATTGGTGGTTTCAAAAACGAACAGTGGGAAAACAATGCGGCTTTATTCAGAGGTAGGGACCGTTTCCCAAACGGTCCGTTCGGGGAACGAACCCTACATAGAAAAATACCAAGCCCGCCTAGAGCCCTTCTCACGGTTTTCTCCTCCACACAATCTGATCACTCAATAACGCCATTGAGAATTCATGACATCACGGATTTGGAAATACATCCGGAGATAAGTTGAATATTAAGCCCTGTCACCGTAAAATAAAGTAGTTGTGGACAGACAAGCCGGATTCTCAAGGAAATTGCTCAAATGGTACGCCACACATCACAGGAAACTGCCCTGGAGACAAACACGTGATCCCTACAAGATCTGGATCAGCGAGGTCATGCTGCAGCAGACGACAGTCCCGGCGGTTATTCCCTACTATGAAAAATGGCTGTCTCAGTTCCCCGATGTTCAAACACTGAGTGCTGCCCCTCTGCAGCAGGTTCTCAAAGCATGGCAAGGCCTCGGTTACTACCAGAGGGCTAAAAACCTCCACAGATCAGCCCGTATCCTTTTGGATGAACATGAGGGAAAAATTCCAGAGGATTATGAGGGATTGATAAAGCTGCCGGGATTCGGACCTTACACAACTGCCGCAGTCCTCAGTATCGCCTACGACAAACCTCTTCCTGTCATCGACGCCAATGTGCGGCGAGTATGGATGAGGATCATGGGGATGACGAGAGAATCCACTCCCAAAGTGGATAAAGACATCTTAAAGTTTATGAAACCTTTCCTGCCCCAAGCAAAAATGGGGACCTTTAATCAAGCTGTAATGGAATTGGGTTCGCTGGTCTGCAGGCCAAAAAGTCCCCTCTGTCTCCTCTGTCCGGTCCAGGAATACTGTAAAGCCTTCACAATGGGGGAACAGGAAATCATCCCCCGGCCTCAAAAAAGGAGTTATCGCAAGATCGAAGCCGTGATCGGAGTTATGGAAAAGCGTGGAAAATACTTGATCCAGAAACGGCCTCCCACTGGTCTGCTCTCTGATCTCTGGGAGTTTCCCGGTGGAAAAAGACGAAAAGACGAGACTCTCGAACAGGCCCTTCGCCGGGAGATTAAGGAGGAATTGGGTGTAGAGGTCGACCGGATCCAGTTGTTGACTCAGGTAAACCATGCGTATACTCAATTCCAGGTTAAGCTTTATGCGTTCCAATGTTTGCTCAAAGC
>JBATYS010000189.1:0-2954 GCA_049674205.1 Candidatus Aminicenantaceae bacterium | reverse complement strand
TTTGACGAACGGCCGAATGAACCCTTTGTCTTTTTCGCCGCAGATAAAACAGATCCTGGAGCCTACAATTTGCCGTTCTACCTGGGATTTGCCGATCCCATGTACTGTGCCGGCCTTATCCTGAGTCCCAAGATGAGCGAAGGATACACCTTCCGGATCATCGATGTGGAATACACCGAAAAAAACAAGGTCATCGCCCTCAACGTGCCGGAAGACCTCTATGACATCGCCGCCCTTCTCAGAGACAACCAACGGTATGTGATCGAGAGTATCTTCTCGAGAAACACGGGAGGCCAAGCGGCAGCCATTTCGACCACACGACTGCACAACATTGCCGGGAAGTACACTGGAAAG
The DNA here is from genome assembly GCA_049674205.1 of Candidatus Aminicenantaceae bacterium. Classification (GTDB taxonomy): domain Bacteria; phylum Acidobacteriota; class Aminicenantia; order Aminicenantales; family Aminicenantaceae; genus WTAW01. The sequence continues at coordinate 2,600 of JBATYS010000189.1, read as the reverse complement.
GACGATCCCATAGCCCTCGTCCGCGTTCAGGGAGAATTTCCTGCGACCGGTGAAATCCTGGCGCCCTACCAGATCGGTCATCTTGTGGCGGGTTTCATGAGAGGCAGTCACACGGGTCCACTCATGCCCTGTAAACTGAATTGTACCATCTCCTTCTTCGATGGGCCTCCGGTCATCACGGGTGCTGCCTTCTGTGTCAAAGATGGCATATTCACCGAGCCCGCCGATGTGTTCGATCATCCCTACTGGGATTGGGTGAGGACAAAGATATCCGAAAAAGCTACGGAGATTCGAAGGCAGGGATTCTCGGGTGCCGCCATGCTCTCCTACAGTGAGTTGGAATACGGAGGCATTGTCGAGAAGCTCACCAAGCTGGAGAAGAAGTTCATACTCGAAGATTAGCTCGATCTCTGCTATAGGAAAAACATCGCCAAGCGTTAAGGATTGATATGGAAAAGTATAAAAACCCGATCCCCACAGCAGATATCATCATCGAGATCTATAGGGATGACGGTAAGCGGGGGATCATCCTCATCGAGCGCAAAAATTCCCCTTACGGCTGGGCCATACCCGGTGGATTTGTGGATTACGGTGAGACCCTCGAACAGGCGGCAGTCCGTGAAGCCAAAGAAGAAACATCCCTGGACGTCCGGTTGGAGCATCAAATGTTTACCTACTCGGACCCGAATAGAGATCCCCGCAAACACACCATTTCTACAGTGTTTATCGCTTCTGCAGACGGAAAACCCATCGCCCAGGACGACGCCAAAAATATCGGGATATTCACAGAAGATGAGATCACCTTTCCTCTCACATTTGACCACAGGCAGATCTTGGACGATTACTTTCAGTTTAGAAAAATTCACGGATATACCAAAGAAAAAAAATAAAACAACTTTCTCAAAATGGATAATAATAAAAAAAACGACAGACAACTAGACCCGGAATCAAAGCTGAAGGAAGTGTACAGCGTATGGGGGCCGGCAGAAGCAGAAGTCATCAAGAGTTTTCTTGAGAGCAACGGAATCAAATGTCTCATGAAAGGACTCGTCGTCCAATCGGTCCATCCCTTCTCCGCCGATGGCTTGGGAGAGATCAAGATTTTTGTTGCGGAAAAGGATTACGATGTCGCCAAAAAACTCATCTCCGACACGATCACACTGTGACTTTGTGACTTTTCAACAGCTTATTCTTCCCTGATCCTTCTATTAGATCTGGAGCATACTGTATCTTTTCAGTGGCTCATCACAATAATGAGTACGACTGGAGAGAATACATCTCCTCTGATTCTAATCCTAAAGGTACTTGTTATTGCGATGAGCCTTTAGGATAAAGTCTGCCTACATAGAAATTTTGTCTCCAAAATCCTTTTTTCTATGCCAACACATCCCGGAATCTTTTGTCTCTATGTAGTGGCAAATTCCACCAAACCACAATATGCGGGAAATCTTAAGAAAATTGTTGAAAAATAAACAAATAAATGGAATTTTCCCTTGACAACACAGCGTATATTGCTATATTTTATAAAAAAATGGGACAGAACGGGACAAAATGGGAAATTTATTGATCGGAAGCGCCACTGCAAAGCTCGATAAGAGCGGAAGAATCAAAATACCGGAAAAATTTCGCATAGCGATCGAGGAAGAGTACGGAAAGGATATTTTCATCACATCCCTGACTGATGAGGCCATTCAAATCTATCCTCTTTCAGTATGGCACAAACTCTCCGGGATCTCAAACGTAGGGCTCCTCCAATTCAAACCCGACCTCAGAAAATTCCTCCTGCGTGTCAACCGGACAGGGACGCAGTACCAGATCGATCCCAAAGGACGTGTTCTGATCAGCCAATCCCTTAGAGAAAAAGCGAATCTCGAAGAAGAAGTCACAGTCATCGGCCTCAACAACCATCTGGAGGTTTGGAACACAAACCTGCTAAATGACGTGCTCGAACAGAATCCTCTGACTGATGAAGAGTTCGAGCGTATTTCTGAACTCTCACCAGAGGATAAGGCTGAATGAGGAGCAGTCTCCATGTTCCTGTTCTCCTGGAAGAAACGATGGATTTTCTGGGAGTGAATAGAGAGGGCATATATGTGGATTGCACGATCGGACTGGGCGGACATGCTCTCGAGCTGCTCGAGCAGAATCCAAAGGCAAAACTTATAGGATTCGATCTCGACGAGCAATCACTCCTTCAAACAAAAGAAAGACTCAAGCCCTACGCAGACAGAGTTGAGCTCTACCATTCAAATTTCAGGTATCTTCCCGATCTCGAGTTGGATTTTGCCAAGGTCAGAGGCATTCTCCTCGACCTCGGCCTTTCCTCCTACCATCTCGATTCTCCGGAAAGAGGTTTCAGCTACAACAAACAGGGCCCCCTAGACATGAGGATGGACCTCAGGAACAAGACAACCGCAGCCAAACTCGTGAACAAATCTTCTGAGAGCAGGTTGGCGCAGATTTTTTTTGAGTTTGGTGAGCTCAGGCAGGCAAGAAGGCTGGCAAAGGAGATCGTCTCTCGAAGAAAAGTAAAAAAATTCGAAACTACAACCGAGCTTTTATCAATCGTCGAAGACGTCTGCCGGTGGAGACCGCAGAGG
>JBATYS010000188.1:0-7824 GCA_049674205.1 Candidatus Aminicenantaceae bacterium | reverse complement strand
GGGATCTTTAAAAATAAAATAAACGTAGAGATAATCTGCATCATTCATGAAAGCATAATCAACCTGGACTTTCTTTTCAAAAGTCAAAGCTACTCCTTGCCAATCGACACTTGTGCCATCAATACGTAATGGTGAAGGGCACCAAGTGCTGTTGATGAGTTGATCCTTTGCTACTCCCATTGCAAAGATAACTCCTACAGAAATCATGATCAAAAAAAATTTCGTTGTTTTTCTCATTTTTGCCTCCATGATATCCAGGGAATTACTCCTCACTTTTATTGACGATATATTATAACAAATCTTCCCGAAGGGGTGAATCTCCTGTGTAGAAGAGCCTTTCATCTCCGAATTTTTGACATAATATTTTCGGATAAGATGCAAAGAACATAAAAAATTAAAGGATTATTGAAATATTGGAATGAATCAACAACTCGACAAAATAAATAATGGCTCCTCGGGTAGGACTCGAACCTACAACCTAGTGGTTACAAGAACCCCAGAATTTCTCCTGGGCTTGGACTATCTCATCACCCGCTTCGGTTTACCGAAGGGAGGGCGTCGGGCGCTTCCCCCAAGCTATGTTTAGGGTACGAGCTCTCGCTCTAGTCTCTGCACCTTCCCTGACTTTTTCAACAGTGCCAGGGCTTGGCTCAGGATTACCATTTTCCATGACATACGGAAGTAAGGTTTCCCTGAGTTCACCCGATTTTTCAACCACGATTTCTCGTGGAAGCTGCAATTTATTACAGCCACCCGCTCTGCCGATTGAGCTACCGAGGAGCAGGTCCATTAATTTAGCAAAAATTGGGAAGAATTTCAATCAAAAATGATAGCCGGCCTGTTTGATCTTTTTCCGGTAGTCGTCACCCTCCATCTCTACGATCTTACACATCTCGTAGAGTCTAGACCGGAGGCGCACGCCTATCCTATCCACCAGCGAATCCCCTCTTCTTTTAAAAAACGATTCTCTGTTGTCTTCCTCTTCTTCCTCTTGATCGAGATAATTGGATGTGAAGATGGTCAGTTTTTTATTGTTGTAACGGTTGTTGATAATATAAAAGATTGTCTCTTCAACCCATGCTGTCGTCCTTTTGGCACCCAACTCATCCAGAACCAGAACTTCCTTTTCGAAGATCTGAGAAAATATATCCGAATCTGTTAAAGGCGAATCCGGGGAGTAGGTACTCTGTATCTTTCGAATCAAGTCTCGAAAGTCTATAAAATAGCATCGCGCTTTTTTCTCTTTGATCAATTCTAGAATTGTGGCTATGGCCAAATGAGTCTTGCCCACACCACAGGGCCCTATAAAGAGAAGCCCTACATCCTGGACAGGATAATTTTTTACAAATTGTTTCGATATTTTCAGAGCATGCCGGTGCGAGTCGTTATGAATCTCAAAATTGTCAAAGGTGCATTGGGTGTATCTTCGTGGGATGTTCGCTTGTTCAAAGAGGATATCCGCCTGCCTGTCTAAAAAACATTTGCAACGCTTAGCAACACTTCGACCTTCAATGTTATCTATTAACCATCCAGTACCTTGACAATTTTCACAAGATAAATTATCCATCAGTTCAAATAACCCCTGAGCTGTTGCAATTTGTGCGAATGAGAGAGTTTTCTCATCGCTTTTTTTTCGATCTGTCTGATCCTTTCTCTAGTCAGATTAAGCCTATTCCCAATCTCTTGAAGAGTGTGGGCCCGGTCATCTTCGAACCCAAATCTTAATTTTAGCACAAGAGCCTCTTTCTCATCCAATTCTTTAAGAATATTCCTGATCTGATCCTCGATGGAGTTTTTTACGATCTGGTACTCGATAGAAGGTGTCAAGCTGTCCTTTATCCGGTCACCGACCTCCACATCATCATCGTAGTATTTATCGCTCAATGAGATATCCCGACCGCTCAATATCTCCCAGTCTTCGACGCTTTCTACTGTTGTCTTCAGCCTTGCCGCCAGCTCTTCTCTTGTTGGATCTCGTTTGAGTTCCTTTTTCATTAGAGAACGTGTTTTTTTCATTTCAGAAATCTGATCAGAGAGTTTTTGTGGAATGTGATAGATCCGTGAATATTTCGAGAGGGCATGGATAACAGCCTGTCTGATCCACCAAACAGCATAGGATATAAACTTGACATTTTTCGAGTGGTCAAACCTCTTTGCTGCTTCGATAAGCCCAAGATTTCCCTCATTGATCAGGTCAAGAAGACTCAGGCCCATTCCTCTGTATTTCTTCACATAGGAAACAACAAAACGCAGATTCGATTCGATCAGTTTTTCCAGAGCCTCTTTATCACCCGTTTGAATCCGCTTTCCTAATCTCTTTTCTTCTTTCGGCGTGAGGAGCGGAAACTTGGCAATCCTCTGGAGATATCGCTTCAAGTTTTTGGACTCGAAGGAGTCCTGATATCCTTTGGTCATTCCTAATCCTTCTCTTCTCTTTCGATCTTTACGATCTTCCCTGGACTCATCTGAATGATAGCTTGCTTACGATACTCGAACTCGTCTTCTCTTCCTTCAAAGAACTCCCTTCTGACATACCCTACAAACTCATTCACTTCGGCCTCGATCCGCTCAATCTTTTGCAGCATGTTCAACACAACTTCAACACCCGCAAGATTAATACCCAAATCACGCGTAAGGTTGAGGATGATCTCTAGTCGTTTCAAATCATCATCGGAGTACAATCGTGTGTTTCCCTCACTTCGAGATGGCCTGAGTAATCCCTCACGTTCGTACAGCCGCAGTGTTTGGGGATGGATATTGAACATCCTCGCAACGTTGCTGATATGATAATATTTTTTGGCCTCTTTTTCAGTAGGTTTCTTTGGGCTATCCATGTCAACTCACTCCCAGTTTTTCTCTAGGATTTTGATGAGAAATCTCCTCGATTTCTCTCATGAGTTCTCTTATTTTTTCATTGTCAGATGGAGGAGGAACTATCGATACCTCGACAAACTGGTCGCCACGAGTTTCTTTACCTGGCTTTGGAGCTCCTTTAGACCGAAGCCTGAATTTCTGGCCGGATTTTGTTCCAGGAGGAACCCGGATCGTTGTTTTGCCTTGAAGTGTGGGAACCTCGATCTTGGATCCTAACGTCGCCTCAGAAATTGTGATCGGGACCTTGACAAAGATGTTTGACCCTTGGCGTTTAAAGAAAGAATGGGGGTCAACCTCTATGCTGATGAACAGGTCTCCATACGGCCCCCCTCCTATGCCAGCATTTCCTTTCCCCTGGATCCGGACTTTTGATCCCATATCCACACCGGCAGGAATCCTTACTTTGATCAGCTCGGTCTTTTGAGTGGCTCCTCTTCCATGGCAAGATGAGCACTCCTCTCCTGGGGAAACACCGCTCCCACTACAAGCCTGACATACGGTCGCAAACCTCATTGCGCCCCGTTGCATCTGCGCTTGGCCGGATCCTTTGCAAATCGAACACATACTCTGTCCACTGCGTTGTGTGTATCCCTTTCCGCCGCAACTCACACAGCCAACCATACGCGTAAGTTGAATTCGCGTCTGTAATCCTTGTATGGCATCATTGAAGTTGATTTTCATCCTGTAGTGGAGTTCATCACCTCTGGCGACTTGAGGTTGTGCTTGCCTTTTTGCACCCGAGAAAACATTCTGAAAAAAATCTTGGAATGACGATGATCCAAAATCAGAGAAATCAAATCCCTGAAAGGAACTCGAATAGGCATGTTGTTGAGCCCCTCCTGGCGGCATATCGCCGACGAATCCGTACTGATCGTACTGGCTTCTTTTTTTGGAGTCGGAGAGAACAGAGTATGCTTCTTGAATCTCTTTGAATTTCTTTTCTGCTGTCTTATCGCCGGGATTCAGGTCGGGATGATATTTACGGGCGAGTTTTCGGTAAGCCTTTTTTATCTCAGGTGTCGTAGCTTTCTTATTGACTCCTAAGAGCTTATAATAATCATTTGCCATTGGAAGCCTTCCCTATGTTTCTATACTCAATTCCCGCCAAAAGCGTTCTAAAAAATAATACGCTTCCGATTTTACGCTTCAAAGAGCGACAATACTCCTTCCGTAACTTCTTTGGCGCAAAATGATCTTGCGCCCACAATAGAAACGGAGTTACGGATGAGAACTTATTGAAAAATTACTTTTTCTCTTTGTCCTCGTCCACAACTTCAGCGTCAATGATCTCTGCTTCCTCCTCATAACCTGCCTGTTGTCCACCAGCTTCCGCTCCAGTTGTATCCTGGGAAGCTCCCTGTGCACCCTGTGCTTGTTGAGCCTGCTGCTGCGTAGCCTGCTGATACATCATCTCCGAGAGTTTGTGGGACGCTTGGGAAAGAGCTTCCGTCGCCTGTTTGATCTGATCGATATCTTCGCTCTCTATAGCTTTTTTTGTGTTGTCGATCTCTGTTTGGATGTTTTTAGCGTCTTCTTCAGAAATTTTGTCTTTGTTTTCCCGAAGGAGCTTTTCTAGGCTGTATACTAACTGATCGGCATGATTTTTGGCATCGATGAGTTCTCTTCTTTTTTTATCCTCATCTGAATGAGCATCCGCATCCTTCACCATACGATCGATCTCTTGATCATCAAGTCCGCTATGACCCGTGATCGTGATCTCCTGTTGTTTTCCAGTCCCCATATCTTTGGCAGATACATGGAGGATTCCATTCGCATCCATATCAAAAGTCACTTCAATTTTTGGGATGCCCCGAAGTGCCGGAGGAATTCCATCCAGATGAAAACGGCCGAGGGATCTGTTCGCGCTGGCCATCTCTCTTTCGCCCTGGAGGACGTGGATCTCAACACTGGGTTGATTGTCGGATGCGGTTGAAAATGTCTCCTGTTTTTTCGTTGGAATCGTAGTATTCCTTGCGATCATTTTGGTGAAAACACCACCCAGTGTCTCAATACCAAGGGTGAGGGGTGTTACATCTAAAAGAAGGACGTCTTTTACATCACCCGATAACACTGCACCCTGAATGGCTGCACCGGCAGCAACCACTTCGTCAGGATTGACCCCTTTATGAGGATCTTTGCCGAAAAGCTCCTTGACCAATTCTTGAACCTTTGGAATCCGTGTCGATCCTCCAACCAAAATCACTTCATCAATATCTTCCGCCTTGAACCCTGAATCTTTAATGGCTCGTTTGCAAGGTTCATGTGTTCGCTGAATGATATCATCCATGAGCTGTTCGAGCTTGGACCGCGGGATTTTGATCAAAAGATGTTTTGGACCAGATGCATCCGCAGTGATAAAGGGCAAATTGATCTCAGTCTCCATAGTTGTGGAGAGTTCGATTTTTGCCTTTTCCGCAGATTCTTTCAAACGCTGGAGTGCCATCTTGTCCTTAGAGAGGTCGATCCCAGTATCTTTTTTGAATTCGGAAACCAACCAGTCTTGGATTTTTTGGTCGATGTCATCTCCACCGAGATGTGTGTCACCATTGGTTGATTTGACCTCAACGATGCCTTCACCCACTTCAAGAATGGATATATCGAAGGTGCCGCCTCCGAAATCGTACACAGCAATGGTCTGATCCTTTTTCTTATCCAGGCCGTATGCAAGAGCGGCAGCAGTGGGTTCATTAACAATACGCTCTACCTGCAAACCGGCTATCTTTCCGGCATCCTTGGTTGCTTTTCTCTGACTATCATTAAAATAGGCAGGTACAGTAATGACTGCCTTTTCGACCTTTTCTCCCAAGTAATCTTCTGCGGCCTTTTTAAGTTTTTGCAGAATCATAGCCGCAATCTCAGGAGGGGAATACTTTTTTTTCAGAGCTTCTATCCTGACATCTCCATTTGCAGCTTCGGTCACTTTAAATGGGACTTGTTTGATCTCATCAGGGACCTCATTAAAACGTCGCCCCAGAAATCTTTTGATCGAATAGATCGTATTTTCTGGATTAGTTACTCTCTGTCTTTTTGCGACTTGACCAACCAATCGTTCGCCTTTTTCGGTGAAAGCGACAACAGAAGGAGTTGTCCGTCCACCCTCTTCATTCTGGATGATCTTGGGTTTGCCTCCTTCTGTAACAGCGACAACTGAATTTGTTGTCCCCAAGTCAATTCCTATTGTTTTCGACATAATTTCCTCCAAACAAAAAATAGATTCACGTTATTAAACACATAATATATAACTTGAGTGTTGTATTGTCAAGTATTTATTATAATAACACTATTATATTTATATCTTATAGCAGAGTTATAAGGGGATATTTTTGCCTGGATTATTCACGGACCGAGGCCAACCCACTCCACCACTACACTAATGTGGCGGAAGTGGCTCATGAAGTTTGGTTGGTTAGGTCGGGTCGGTACTGAACCACAGCCTAACATGAGCACCAACGATTCCTATGCAATGAGATCAGCGGGTAGATTGGCTTGGCACCGAAGTGTAATCCTTGTTATGCATCTGGGTCGAGGATGAAATTCTGTTCCATCATGGACTTGACCTGATCGCGAGCCTTCTTGATGATCATTTCCGCCTGTTTTAACCTTTCTTCCGCAGTTGCTTCGATACGGGCGACACCCTGCTCGATACCCTTTGTCCCAACAGCGACTGCTTCTCTCGGAAAGACTTCCCACTCATCCATGTTTGGAATGATGTAGTCGTCATGAATTCCATTATCTTCTGCGATTTTTGCCAACTCTCGAGCAGCCTCAATACACATCTCATCCGTAATATGTGTAGCTCGGATGTCCAGCGCTCCCCTGAATATTCCTGGAAATCCCAGAGAATTGTTGACCTGATTGGGGAAATCAGAACGTCCTGTAGCCACGATCCTCGCTCCGGCTTCTTTTGCCTCCCACGGCCAAATTTCAGGGATAGGATTTGCTGAGGCAAACACGATGGCATCATCGGCCATATTCCTTACCCATTCTTGCTTAATGATTCCAGGGCCTGGTTTAGACGCGGACAGGACGACATCTGCCCCCTCCATGGCTTGAGGAATGTCACCTTTTACGCCTCTGATGTTGGTCGTCTCGCAGATGTGCCACTTTTGCTTGTACTTCTCCTGAAGAGTCTCTCTGTCTTCTCTGTCCCTGTGCAAGATCCCTTTAGAATCCACTGCGATGATATTTTCGGGATTCACGCCGGCCTTAACGATAAGTCTGGAAATGGCGATATTTGCAGCCCCTGCACCGATCAGCGCCACTTTGATCCCATCCATTTTTTTGTTGACGATTTTGACGGCATTGATCAGTCCGGCAACAGTCACGCACGCCGTCCCCTGTTGGTCATCATGCCAGACAGGAATCTCAGTTTCTTTCCTCAGTGTATCCAGAATATAAAAACATTTGGGATGTGCGATATCTTCAAGATTGATCCCTCCAAAAGAGGGCTGCAGCCACTTCACGGCTTGGATGATATGATCAGGATCTTTTGTCCCAAGACAGATAGGAAAGGCATCCACGCCACCCAAGTACTTGTAAAGCAGCGCTTTCCCCTCCATGACGGGCAAGCTCGCCTCGGGTCCGATATCTCCGAGACCCAAGACTCTGGACCCATCTGATACGACAGCCACAAAATTCCCCTTGTTTGTCAACTCATAGACCTTTTCCTTATCTTCATATATCTCTTTACAAGGTGTGGCCACACCGGGTGTGTACCAGATGGCAAAATCATTAAAATCTCTGATGCGACATTTGGGTATGACTTCAATTTTGCCCTTATAAAACGGATGAAGGCGCATCGCATCCTTGGAGGGTTGTTCGGCCTTGGCCAACAACTCTTCCACAGTGACTTCTTTCATTATTGCTCCTTTTTTTGGCATTGTCTTAGAAAAAAAACAACGTCACCAAAAAATGTGAAATATGATCTTAAAAATGTAATTATAAACCTAT
>JBATYS010000187.1:0-7444 GCA_049674205.1 Candidatus Aminicenantaceae bacterium | reverse complement strand
CACGCCAAGAAGCCTGGGGAAAGGTGGCGCAAACATTGGAAGAAACTTCATATTGGCGTGGATGAGAATGGTCGGATCCTGGCTTTCAAGGTCACCGATGGACACGAACATGATCCGTCTCAGGTGCCTAAGCTTCTGGCTCAAGTTGACCGAGCAATTGACCGATTCGTAGGAGACGGAATCTATGATCAGGAGGCGGTATACGAGGCTGTGGGCCATCATTCACCAGGAGCCGAGGTTGTCGTGCCGCCGAGAAAAGACGCGGTGTTGTTCAACAATTCCATCAGTGTTCCCTCTCATCGAGACCGTCATATTGCGGAGATCCGGAGCAAGGGATGGTCCGAGTGGAAACGTCATCTGGATACTATTTGCAGAGTCACGCGGAAAACGCATTCTATCGTTACAAGAGAATCATTGGGGGACGGCTGAGAGCTAAGAATGACGATGCTCAGAAGCGGGAAGCTGCGATTGGTTGTGCTATCCTGAATCGGATGTTCGAAATGGGTGAACCTTTGTCGTACGCGGTTGGATAGAATTGTTTGTTAGAAGAAGAGGTGCACATGTCTTCGATTCATGCAACAAAGCCGCTCAGAGCTTGAGCAGATGGATTATCTGGAGTTTATCGCCAGAGTGACCTCCCATATTCCCGATAAGGGCCAGGTGATGATTCATTACTACGGGATTTATGCCAATGCCCACAGGGGAAAGATAAACAAGGCAGGAGTCTCACGCTCCCATCCACCGATCATTGAGGAAGAAGAGAGATTTGTTCCATCAAAGGGCTGGGCGGAGATGATAAGGAAGGTCTATGAGGTTGACCCTCAGTTGTGCCCCGCATGTGGAGGCCATATGTCAATCATCGCTTTCATAGAAGATCATAAAGTTATTGACAAAATTGTCGATCACCTCAAGCTCACCTTCATGGCTGAACGGCCTCCCCCTCCACAACGTGTCCAGCAGGAACTCTTGATGGCAGCCGAAGAGAGAGAGGAGTATTTCTGAGCATCGGAAATCGTGTGATTCATAATTGATGGGATGAAGTCTATATCATTTTGAGCTTTCTTCATAATATTCTTTGTGAATATATCTCTTCTCCCGATTTATTTGTCTTTAACCACAAGGTTTCTCTATGATATAGGTTGTAAGGGATGTCAGAGGGCGGAAATTGGACAAAAATGTGAGTAAAGCACGGCAAGCACAAAAACCAAATTCTTATCTTATGTGCATAAACTTTCTGTAAGCGATATTTGCACCACAAATTCCGAGATTTCAGAGCATACCGATATAGAGCATATTTAACAAAAATCAGGGACACGTTACCGATTTCAAAAAATCGGGACATGTCCCTGATTTTTTATTCCCGCTTAAAATCCCACCAAAATATTAATCCTTATTTTCATAATTCTAAAAAATATAAAAAAACACTTGACAAATAAAAACAATTCAATTATATTTTCATATGTAATGAAATTAAAAGGCAGGAGCAATGATCGATTTAATAAGGGTTCTTGGGTCTGAGCATGTCTTTGGGATTATCGTATACATAAAAGATAATCCCGACCAAAACGCCTCTGTTATCGCCAACAGTTTGAATATCCATCCGGTTACGGTCCAGCGAGTTTTGGAAACTCTGGCCAAGTACGGCTTTGTAAGGGTCGCAGAAAAAAAGGGCATAGGCCGGCCTTCCAGAAATTTTACCTACCTTGGAGGCAAATTTACTGTTGATTTAGATAAACTCTTTTCAGATTATAGCTTAAGGGAAAAACTAATTAGAGAATCGGGTAATCCGGATATTTCCTTCAGCTTTGACGTGGATAAAGAAATCGTGAATGCAGTCCTTATCGGCGGCAAAAAGGGTGAAAAAATTAAACTTGATTCCAGAACCGGACGATTTCTTTGGATGGTTCCTCCTCCTGATTCAAAAGGGGAGACCATAGAAAATATCAGTCGTGTGGCTGGAATTCCTATCATAGATGCCATTCGTTTTTGCTTGGAAATGCAAGAGTTTGGAGTTTTGGAGGTCATGTCATGAACTTGATGACAATTCTTTTAGGTTTATTGTTTATGCTGGTTTTTTATTTTGGGATACACCTTATTGTTAATCGAGGTAAGATCAAATTCAACTATTTAATTATAACAGTTCTCTATTCCTTTATGGTCGGTGTTCCTGTTGCTTATTTCAGTTATTTTCCGGAAAAGTTTAATCCCATCCTGTATATCATCTACTATGCTGTTGTTCTCCTTCCACTCTTCAGCTTGGAATTTTATAACTGTATAAGAGGAAGACAATCCTGGGTTCGTTTTTTAATGAACTTTGTCGGAGTCATGCTGATTCTCGTAAGTCCGTTTGTTGAAATTCCGGAAAAATTATACATGATCGGCGCCGGCCTCGTATTCGTCACCGGCTTTTTTATTTATCTTTTCCGCTATCCCCACCTGAATCCCATGTGGTTGGAGGATGCAGCTTATAAAGCAGGCAGGAATGTGGAGAAAAACTGCGGATACAGTTCTAAACCGGTGATTGTTTCGGTTCCCTCCCGTATCACAAGCTCCTCCAGTATTCGCGGCCTGTATCTTCTTTTTAAGAAAAAACACGCCATCGTCAAAATATCCAAAGACCTCCATGACAAATTGGGCAGGCCGAACATGGAACAGTATACTACTGAACTTGTCAAAATGATCAAAGAAAAAACAAAAGTAGAAAAACAAATATCTGACACCATATCCAAACAAGGAGAATAAAAATGAAAAATTTAATCATTTTTTTATCGGCATTGGTGATTTTATCAATAACACCTTCGATTTTTCTTTTCAGCCAAACCAACCTTGTTGACCTTAACGCGGAATATGATCTTGCTCTATTCGATAATCCCGGTGATACTAGCCATTACAGACTACGGACGGTCTATTATCACGGGAATGCACTCGGCATCACTTATTCCAGGGAGGAATTGATTGCAACTTTTAAAAGGGAAGTGAAGAAAATCGAAAAAGGAGTTCATTTGGTTGAATACACCTGGAATGCGGCAAAGATCGGGAAGGCCAAAGGCCTTGTAGAAAACATCACAGAATGGAAAACACTCCCATATGCTGAGGGATTTTCCTATGCGATAAACTTCGCAGCTCCTAACTTTCCGGGAGGAGTCGATTTCAGTCCTCTCCCAAGTACTTTGGAAGGGATGAAATTCATGGTCAATGTCCTTGATGCCCATGCTCAATTTGAGCTTCTCAGAACAGAATCAGCCGGAGGTATCAGCCGGATCCGCAAGGCAGGAGACAGGATTTCCAATCCAGGTGCCTGGCAGGGAGGCGGATGGGATTTCAATACTTTTATCCAGGGCTCTGATTTCGCCAACGGCGAATATGAAACACTTTTTACCGGATTCAGCATGGTGGATGGTAAAGTATGTGCTGTTCTTGAATACATAAACTCAGAATCCTTAATTAAAAATAAGACGCAAGTGACTCCTAAAATGTCGATCGAGCAGGAAAGTACTTCGAATTTCTGGGGGCATGTTTTTATTGACCTTGCGACAAGAAAACTCCTAAAGGGAGATCTTTATGAGTATGTCATTACCCATGCAAAGATGCCCGGACAGAAGGAAGCTATTAAACTATTTGAGAGACGTCTTATTGAGATCCAATCATTAAACGAGGAGTAATTCGACGATGAGAACTAAACTGATTTTACTGGTGATAGTTTTTTTATATTTGATAACAGGGGTTTGGACAGCAGAAGGCCCACAGGACCAATCAAAGGATGCGGTCAATGCTTTTTTAAAGAAGCAGTTTGATCTGGCCGTTGAACGTGTTTCACAGAAACAATATTATTGTATGGAAACAAAAATCGTTCATTTCTCTTTGGATGGAAAGCGCACCAAGGTCGATACCCTCAACCTTTGGCTGGAATATGTGCCGGTTGCATTATCCGGAGAGAAGGAAGACAGATATATCTGCCGCATGTTTATTGTTCAAAAAGGAACCGAACCTCCAGTCTCGATTCCGATACTTAAAGACTGGTCTTATAAATTTATATGGGGAACGGATGAGGCCGGCCGGGTTTTCGGCATCGATCACGGCAGGTTTGAAAATCTTAAAACTGACAAGGGTGATATTCTTCCGCCTGTTGCTTCTTATTTTGTGTACAATACCTTTATCGACTTTCATGGTTTTTGCGATATATTCGCCACCAGGACCGAAGGAGGAAAGGGGATTCAAGACCTGAGTTTTATAGGGGATAAGATCATCCACGCAGCATCGAACACAGAGCCACCGGTTAACCTGGGTAGTAATGTGGCAGAAGGATCAACCTTCAAAAACGGTGAGGTCACCCTTGAGTTCAAGGGAATAAGTTCGGTTGACGAAAGACTGTGCAGTTTGGTCGCATTCGACTCAGGCGAGAGTTCCTTTAATATGATCATGCAGCCCACACCGAAAATGCAGATAAAGACCGTCGGAAGCTCCCATTATAAGGGGGATCTGTACATTGATTTGGAATCCTACTGGGTCAGGAAGGTTGTGATGGATGAAGTCGTTATCAGCGAGACAATCCTCCCCATGCCTCCTCATAAAGTGAATGCTGTGATCGAGCGGATAACTACCATACGCAATGTCAGCCAAGTAGAATTTCTTCAGAGATAGTGGAAGCAATCATCATGAGTCCTGAGGTGAACATACGCAGTTCCCCCACAAAAGTGGCACAGATATCTTTGCCATTCATTCCGGTCTGAAAGTCAAGATCGAAAACCTGAGCGGAGATTGGTATGAGACATACTAAATCCATTCAGATCCATTCAGGATTTTGAGATGGATCCTATTGAATAACGCACTGGACTCAAAATCCAGTTCACTTCACGGTGAGTGTGGGTTCGACTCCCTCCTCCGGCACCAGTTTTTCCCTGGTAACTACCTGTTGGATGTTCCCCATAGCTAGGTGATCTTTCCCATACCAAAGATGCTGAGGATAGAGTGGAATATATATGAAAGCGGGATTTCTTGATCAGCAATTCAGGACGGAGTCTATTATACTGTAGTCCTATACAAACATTTTCACGGAGATTTTCTATTTTTAGAGGATTCCGTATTGACATGAAATGTTTGTTCTATATAGTATTAGCGATAGAGGAGATAAATAGGCTCAAATTTAGCAAAATGGATCGAAATCAACGCAACTCAAAAAAGAAAATTCTTATGTTTCATAAGATCAGTCACAAATTGATCGCCGTTGCTAGCGTGACCATCGCGATCGTGGGAATCTTCTCCTATTTCATCATCAAATCTCAACAGCGCACTTATCTCTTAAGGGTGGAGCATAATGCACACCAGCTGAGTGAGATGATTAAAAATAGCACCAAGTATGACATGCTCTTCAATCGCCGTGAGCATGTCCACAATATTATTGATACCATCGGTCAACAAGAGGGCATAGAGAAGGTGCGCATTTTTAACAAAGAGGGAAAAATCATATATTCTTCTGATAAATCGGTTATAGGCACGATGGTGGACAAGCATACTGAAGCATGCTATGCCTGTCACACCGCCGATCAGGCATTGGAGAGGCTTTCTATATCCGAAAGGACACGAATCTTCCGGCTCGACAACAATGTCCGGAGTCTGGGGATTATCAATCCCATCTACAATGAATCTAGTTGCTGGCAAGCCGATTGTCATGCCCATGAAGAGGAACAAAAAGTCTTAGGCGTGTTGGACGTCACCATGTCGCTCATGGAATTTGACCGCCTGCTTGCTTCCAATCAAACCAAAGTTCTTCTTTTGACATTAGCCGCCATGGTGACTATCAGTTTCACTCTTTGGTTCTTTTTTCAATATCTCATTAACCGGCCGGTTCAACATCTTGTGGCCGCAACAAATGCCGTGGCCAAGGGTGATCTCTCATACAGGCTTGAACCTAAGCGGAACGACGAGCTGGGTATTCTAAAGAATTCTTTTAACGAGATGACCCGCAAACTCAATGAAGCCCAGAACCAACTCTACCACTCCGATAAGCTGGCTTCGATCGGCCGTCTGGCTGCGGGAGTGGCGCATGAGATCAATAATCCCCTGACTGGTGTTTTAACATATAGCAGCTATTTGTTGAAACGTTCGGACTCCAATCCTGAACTGAAGTCAGACCTGGAAATTATTGTGAGAGAAACAAAAAGGTGCCGGGATATCGTCAAGGGTCTCTTGGATTTTGCCCGTCCAATGCCTGCCCGAAAAACGAATGTTGATTTCAACAACGTTATCGATCGGGCTCTTAAAATCGTGGATAACCAAATGAGTTGCCGTCGCATTATTATGCAGACGGATTTAAGCCCAAATCTGCCACCTGTAAATTCTGATGCCAGTCAACTCCAACAGATCATTATCAATTTGTTGGTCAATGCCGCTGATGCCATCGGCAACCAGGGCGGAACAATATACTTAAAGACCAAAAGCGTTCCAATCGAAGGTCATGCTCACATCCAATTTAAAATTACGGACACTGGCTGCGGTATAGCCGAAGAAAATCTGTCCAAAATCTTTGAGCCCTTTTACAGCACGAAAGAGCAAAAGGGCACTGGTCTGGGCCTGGCCGTTGTTTGGGGTATCATCGATGAGCACGGGGGGAAAATAACCGTAGACTCTGAACTCGGGAAAGGAAGCACGTTTACTATTCAGCTTCCTGTCGCTGAAGCGACTTCTCCAATAATAAAAGCCTAGCACTATGAACAAAGAATATGATGTTCTGATAGTCGAAGATGAGTCGGTTGTTCTGGCTGCCATCAAGAAGATCCTCGAGCCTGAAAAAATCGTTGTGGACGCTGCCGTTGATGTGGAAAGCGCCTTGGAAAAGTTGAGACGGAATATATATCGTCTCATTATTTCGGATCTGATGTTACCAAAAATCTCCGGTTATGATTTCATTCGAGTGATCAAAGAAAAATACCCGTACATCCCTCTTATTGTGATCACCGGCTACGCAACTCTGGAAAATGCTCTTCAGTCTTTCAATATGGGATCTTTTGATTTTATTCCAAAACCGTTTGATACGGAGGCTTTACTGGGAGTTATTCAGCGAGGGATGAAATACAGCGAAAAAATGCATGCACTTGGTCCTAATAAACAAATTTGTTTTCCCCTATCTCTGCCACCCCGCATGGGCCAAAATCTCTGTGGTTTACATTGTTTGGGTCATCATGCCTGGGCAAAACTTGAGGAGAATGGGACTGCTCTTATCGGGGTAGGTGATACTTTCCCTGAAATGATTAAAGATTTAGACCGCATCGAGTTCCATTTATCCAACGATGAAATCATTCAGGGAAAGTGCTGCGCGCAGCTCATTTCAAAGAATGGATTGGTGAACATGTTTTGGGCTCCTCTGAGTGGTAGTGTTACTGCCATTAACCATGAACTGGAAAGCAACGTTCAACTGGTCAATACATCTCCGTTTGATGAGGGGTGG
>JBATYS010000186.1:0-3661 GCA_049674205.1 Candidatus Aminicenantaceae bacterium | reverse complement strand
CCCCAGTTTTGCTTGAATCATCACGCCGATCCCGGGAAAGTAATGATCGGGCGAGAGTGTGGCGGCGATGATGAAGTCTATGTCCTCCTTGTCGATCTGAGCATCTTCGATAGCTTTAAGAGCGGCTTGATATCCGAGATTGGAAGACCCAACTCCAGAGTCGGCAAAATGGCGTTCTCTGATGCCCGCCCTCTGACGAATCCACTCGTCCGATGTATCTATCATCTTTTCAAGGTCGAAATTGGTGATGACTTTGGGAGGGACATAATGCCCTGTTCCTGTGATTATTGTTTCAGCTTTTATTGTGGTATCCATTCCCGAACTAATGATAATCGATATATGAGAAAAAATCTATACTTCTCAATTTAAAAAAAATGTAAAACGTAAAACGTAAAAAGACTATTATTTGTACACCTTATGGATTATCTGCGTTTCATATTTTAAGTTTTGCATTTCGCGTCTTATTGTTCGTTTGATGGAGAAGGGATTTGAACAATTTTCAAAGTTACGATATAAATAGATATGAGGCTAAGAGGCCGTATATGAAAAGATTTATCCTTTTATTAATTGTCCCTTTTTTGCTGCTTGGATTTGTGTCATCTGTTGTGGAGGATCTTTTAAAAGTCAACGTCTCCATTAATCCGATGAGATTAAGGCGGGGAGAGGAAGGGAAAATCGTTCTCAAGTTTACGGTCAAAGAAGGGATCAGAATCAGTTCCCAACCATCCTTTACCATTGATCTGGAGCCATCGGATGAGCTTATTTTCCCGAAGAATTTTTTCTCTGCCTCTGACCTTAAGATCGGGATAAAGGAAGAGGATGGAAAGGAATACCTGGATCTGAAGGGGCCCATTGAAATACCCTTTTCCGTAAATATGGATGCTAAAAGCGGGAATCACATTATTGGAGGAAAGATCAGGTATTTCGCTTGCTCACAAGAGGAGGGTTGGTGTCTCAAATACACCGCCAAGTTTTCCTCTGCGTTTTTCACATCTTCCCGTATCTTCCAGAAGAAAAAATAATTCTGGGGAGAGTTTTAAAGCCAGTTGTTCTTTATGTACCAGTCGATCGTCTCGTGCAGGGCATCTCTTAGAGAGTATTGAGGGGTGAAGTCAAGTTTTTCTTTTGCCCTTTGTGTGTCCGCCACCCATCCGTCTTGTCTTAATTCCTCAAACTTCTGGCGGTTGAGGATGCTTGGATCCCTACGTATCTTTCCCAATACTTCTGCACCGCAAGACACAAGATAGGCAAGCGGAAGAGGGAACTTGAGGTTAGTCAGCTTAATATGCATAGCTTCGGCAGCACCTCTTCCCAAATCTTCCCAACTGGAAGGGTCGGGATTGGCAAAATGAAGGATCTCGCCGTTTGCTAGCTCTTTGTGAATGCAAAGGTCTAAGGCCTTGATGAGGTCTTTGATATAGATCAAACTCACGAGTTTTTGTTTCGAACCGACAGAGGGAAGAATCCCCTTTTGGATGAATTTGAAATAGGGAATGAGCGCTCTGTCCCGCGGACCAAACACAACGCTGAGTCTAGCTAAAACTATCGGGATACTGTCTTTGTATTTTAATGCTTCTGTCTCACCTTCCAACTTGCTTTTCCCATAGGGTGAGACGGGACATGGCGGCGAGTCTTCCTTCACTGCCGTTCCATCAGAACTCGGCCCCGATGCCGCTATACTGCTCAGATACACGACCCTTTTGGGGCGGATGTTCTGCGTCTGGAGGGCCTGAAAAAGACTTGCCGTCCCTTGTTGGTTTACTGTATAATAATCAGCAATTTTGTATGCTTTTGTTGAGCCTGCAACGTGGAAGACGTAGTCAATGTCGGGAGGAAGTAACGGAATATGCAGAAGATCCCCTTCAAGGAGATTGATCTTGAGCCCTTTCAACCATTTGAGATTGTTTAAATCCCTGACAAGGGCGTATATTTCAGTGTTTCTATAATCTATAAAATGATCAATAAGATGGCTTCCGATAAAGCCAGTTCCACCCGTAATTAAAATCTTCATGATTAAGATTGTAAAAGAATCGTCCTCTGCGGTCAAACCGAGTGCTCGCAGGGATGTGAAAATGTTGATAACAAACGCATCTTTAATGAATATTCCCAAAAAAGGAGGGAATAGTGGACCTTTTTGAAAAGTGTTACAAATTCACACGCGCTGATGAGGCTATGGCCATGGGATTCTATCCCTATTTCACACCTATTCAGGAAGTCATTGGGAATAAGGTTAAAGTCGATGGAAAAGAGATGATCATGGTGGGATCCAACAACTACTTGGGATTACTCGATCATCCGAAAGTGATGAAAGCTGCACAAGATGCTGTTGATAAATACGGTGTGGCCACTTGTGGCTCCCGGTTTTTAAACGGAACTCTTGATATCCATGTCGAGTTGGAAGATAAACTGGCCAAGTTTATGAATAAAGAAGCCTCGCTCACTCTTAGTACGGGATTCCAGACGAACCAAGGCGTCATTTCAACTCTCGTGGGCCGAGGGGATGCGGTCATCACGGATCAGATGGTCCACGCCAGCATCGTGGATGCATGCCGCCTCTCCTATGGAGATGTCCACAAATTTAAGCACAATGATATGGAAGATTTGGAGAAAACCCTGAGTTCATTGGATGATTCAGCTGGGAAATTGATCGTTGTGGATGGTGTCTTCAGCATGGAAGGCGATCTGGCAAATCTCCCAGAAGTCGTCAAGTTGGGGAAAAAATATGGGACAAAGATCATGGTGGATGATGCCCATGGTATCGGCGTTATGGGAAAAAATGGTCGAGGGACGGCTGAACATTTTGGAGTGGAAGAGGAGATAGACTTGATCATGGGCACGTTCAGTAAATCGTTTGCCGCTCTAGGTGGTTTTATCGCTGGGGAGAAAAAGGTCATCAGCTATATCAAACATCATTCCCGGGCACTCATTTTCAGCGCAAGCATAACACCCGCCTCGGTGGCCACTGTGCTCGCCACTCTTGATATTATCCAATCAGAACCTGAACGGAGAGAGAAACTGTTGCAGATCAGCGATAAAATGAGATCAGGATTTCAGGCTATGGGCTATGAAACCGGTCCCACTGAGACCCCGATCATTCCGGCCATCATCGGGAACGATGAGCTGGCGTTCATGCTGTGGAAATTGCTGCGGGAAGATGGGATCTTCACGAACCCTGTGATCTATCCGGCTGTCCCCAAGGATCAGAGTCTCATCAGGACTAGCTATTCCGCTACGCATACGGATGAAGAGTTGGATTATGTCCTTGGAAGCTTTGAAAAATGTGGTAAGTTTCTGGGCATAATAAAATAACCCAGATAGATATTTGGAACGGAATTTCCGATTCCGAGGTTAATTATATCTTGTTTATCTTGTCAATTTAATACATGGCGAGATCGATAAAACACTCTTAACTGACAAAGTCTATCAAGAAAAGGTATAATGAATATGATGAGAATAATACGAATACTAACGGTGGTTTTTGTCCTGATGGCAGGTTTGTCTTTAACAAGTCTGGAAGGTGTTCAAAATATTCTTCCGGTTGACCAGATAGAGGCAGGCATGAAGGGGAAGGGCCGGAGTGTCTTTCTCGGCGATACGATCGAAGAATTTGATGTTGAGATTCTGGGTGTCATGCGCAACATTCAGCCCAAAAAGGATTTGA
>JBATYS010000185.1:0-2074 GCA_049674205.1 Candidatus Aminicenantaceae bacterium | reverse complement strand
AAATTCTGGGTGGCGCAATATTTCCTGGGCGATCTCGCAGAAGAAGAGCGTATGCTCCAGGAGATGGCTCAATTCTTTGAAGAGATGAATTTCCAGTCATTGGTAACCTACAATGGCAAGAACTTCGACATTCCTCTGCTCGAAACACGATACATCCTCTGCCGCCAGCCATTCCCGTTAAGCGACCTCCCTCATCTGGATTTTATGTATCCGGCCCGAAACCTGTGGAGACACAAATACGACAATTGCCGCCTCTCTCATCTGGCCCAGGAAGTCGTCCGGACGGGAAGGACCGAAGATATCCCATCGTCCGAGGTTCCGTGGCGTTATTTTCACTACCTCCAGACAGGCAACTATGATCTGATCGAACCCATCCTCTACCACAACCAGGAAGACATCCTCTCACTGTTGGGAGTTGTCATAGCTGGCGCTTCGATCTTTGTTGAAGAAGGGGAGGAGTGCCTGCCCGATGCCATGGATTTATTTGGCGCGGGAAGGGTTATGGAAAAGCTCGGCGATACCGAAAAATCGGTTCAATTCTTCCAGAAAGCCCTTGATGGCGATCTTACAGATGACGTAACCACCCTGGCAAAGATGAAGCTTTCTTACCATTTCAAGAAAATTCAGGAGTGGGACAAGGCTGTCGCTATTTGGAGGGAAATCACATCCTTAGAAGATATTTCGGCCATGCACCTTTTCTCCTTCAGAGAACTCGCCATGTATCTCGAGCACAGAGAGAAGAAATACGAAGAAGCCAGGCATATCTCTGAAGAAGGCTACGTCCTCTCTCGTGGCGTTTCTTCCTATTACGAAAAGGACTTCGTGCATCGCCGCGCCCGCCTCAAAGAAAAGATAAACAAGCAATCTGCGAAATAAATGGGGATTGGCTCGTTTTTGCGCAAGCAAAAAGGTGCCTGTCCCCAAATTTATTCCTTAACGCTCCCAGTGAATCCATGCTACTATATCCTCTTAAAAAAAATATAATCTGTACCTAAGGAACTACCCATGAAAGCCATGCTCCTTAATAAATTCGCGCTGATAGACCAGAATCCTCTTAAATTGACCGATGTCCCAGAACCAGTACCTAGAGCCGAAGACATCCTCATCCGCATCAATGTCTGCGGCATCTGTCACACCGACCTTCATACCATTGAGGGAGAACTTCCCGACGTCAAACTTCCCATCATCCCTGGCCACCAGATCGTCGGAATCGTAGAAAAGCGGGGAAGCGAAGCCTCTCGTTTCAAGGAAGGGGATAGAGTCGGAGTGGCATGGCTCTACTCGACAGAGGACAATTGCAAGTATGCCCAACAGGGTAAAGAAAACCTTTGCGACAATGCCCGCTTCACCGGATATCATGTCAACGGAGGTTATGCAGAATACATCGCCATTCCCGAGAAATTTGCCTATCCCATTCCGTCCATTTTTTCTGATCAGGAAGCGGCCCCTCTCCTCTGCGCAGGAATCATTGGTTACCGAGCTCTTCGCATCAGCGAGATCAAACCCGGTCAACGCCTTGGCCTTATCGGTTTTGGCGCATCTGCCCATGTGGCCATTCAGGTGGCCATTCATTGGGGCTGTGAGGTTTATGTTTTCTCCCGCAGTGAAGAACATCGCGAACTGGCCCGAAAACTCGGAGCATCCTGGACCGGAACTTCAACCGAAGATCCACCCGCCAAACTAAACAGCGTCGTAAACTTCACTCCCGCAGGACCAACAGTCCTGGATGGCATGAGACTCTTAGACAAAGGCGGTACTCAAGCCTTAGCCGGTATTTACATGTCTCCCATCCCGGAGATGGATTATGTGAAATACCTCTACCACGAACGGACTCTTCGCAGCGTGGCCAATGCTACGCGCAAAGATGGCAACAAACTCCTCAAAATCGCCGCAGAGATCCCCATCAAAACCACCACACAAGTCTTCCCCCTCGAAGAAGCCAACCAAGCCCTCCAACTCCTCAAAGACAGCAAAATCGATGGTGCCGCCGTCCTCCAAATCACAACTTAAAAATGGGGACTGGCTCGTTTTCCCTCAATGTAGGGTTAGCTCCCCGAGCTGACCGATGTTTTAT
>JBATYS010000184.1:0-2511 GCA_049674205.1 Candidatus Aminicenantaceae bacterium | reverse complement strand
GCAGGTTTGTATATGTTCTCGCGGATGTAATCGAAATAGCTTTGTCCAGTCACACTTTCGATGACCACCCCGAGGAAGAACATTCCAGTATTGCTGTATTGGAAGCGCTTGCCAGGCTCAAAGGCCAGTTTCTCGTCCTTGACGAGAGGTTTGAAATCCTCAAGAGTCCTGAAACGTGCTCGTGATCCGTTCATAAAAGCCTCGTTAAAATAACTCCCCAATCCAGAGGTGTGGGTCAATAGATGGTGGATCGTCACTTTCGACGTAATTTCTTCAGGCAGCCACGACTCATCCACATATTTGCTAATGGGATCCTGGAACGAGAGCTTGCCCTTTTCGGCAAGCTGGACAATCGAAGTGGATGTGAACATCTTGTTCATCGAGCCGAGGTTGAATTTGGTATCGATGTTGTTGGGCACGTGAAAGCGCTTGCTGGCCTCGCCGCAGGCGAATGAATACAAGACATCTTTACCTTTGGCGATCAGGACAGTTCCCGAGAACACATCTCGCTCACAAAGACGTTTCATCAAGTCTTTGACTTCATTAATGACGTCTTCTGTTGCGAGGACAGGTTCGGTGATGTTTGATGGAGTCCGGGCAACACCGAATCGCAGTGAACGTACGAGAAAGCTTTCTTCATCTGAAAATTTCACAACAAACGATTGCCACGAATTAAAGTTTTTATCCTTGAGGACAACGACGGTTTCTCCTTTGCGCTCGGGAACATAAAAGCGGACGCTGTGGAATGTCATGCCTCCAGTTTCAAGATATGTATTGAGGAAGACATTGATGTGTTCATCCATTGGGGCAAAGTTCCGGAATCTTTCCGAACATTCCTCCTTTATGAATCGACGGATGCGTTCAGGATCGTTCGAGTTAATAGTATCGATGATCGATTGGATTCGCTCGCCCCTTTTTCCCGCAGGCAATACCGACTCGTCATGGTAACTGACCTCACTCGGTTGTTGGGCAGTGGCAAAGCTTAAAAGAAACACACACAGAAGAATTGTTAAAAGAATCTTACGGGTCATAATAGCTCCTGCTCCAATGGATTTGAAAATACTCCTATTCATATAGCTCTATTGTGCTTAAAAAAATCTTGGATATAAATAGTAGTACGTGAAAGAGAGTAATTTCGTTGCTACTTTTTATGTAATGGAAGATGTAGGGACCGTTTTCCGAACTTAGTCCTAACATTCATCCTTGAGTGCTTGTATTTTTGACATGATGAGCTGGGCTAATTCTGCATAGCCTCTCTTTTCTCTGACCAACGGGGCATAATCGTCGTACTGGATCACCTCCCCGAACCTCACTTTTAATCTTTTTCGAAACAGGGCACAACCAAGCAGGCGTTCGCCGTTCTCGACATAAATGGGCAGGATAGGAACCTTTGTGTGGGCAGCGATGAACGAGATCCCTCTTTCAGGAGTGCCCAGTTGTCCTGTTTTTATGCGTGTGCCCTCAGGAAAAATAAGGAGCGGCATTTTTTGATCGAGGAGTATACGAATGCATGTTTTTACGGAAGAGACGTTTGATTCGCCCCGCTTTACAGGAAAAGCGTTAAGTCTCGTGATCAAATCCTTGAGGATGATTTTGTGAAAAAGTTCGTCCTTTGCGAAAAAGGCGATCTCGCGCTTTATGAGCGATCCTATTAAAGGGGGGTCGGAAAAGGACGTGTGGTTACTGGCAGCGATAAATGGCCCAGATTTAGGAATGTGTTTCCTTCCTTTTACAGAAACATGGAAGATGACGCGTGAAACAGATTGGCAAAGACCATAGGCGAATGTGAAAAAAGGCTTCATTCTTTAAGCAATCCCAATTTGAGTTTAGTGAGGAATTGAACTTTCATCACTGTTTAGATTATATCTAGAAGTATTTAATTTCAACAAAGTTGTATGGATTCAAAGCTCATGAGGAATCTGATATGCTGGTCGGTTTGATTTCCATGGGGAGTTTTCATTCCGTTGACAAGGGAGTATTTGGATGTGAGAATATGAATGAAAAAGAAAGAGATTATGAGTTAGCATGAGCCGCGAAATCGAAGTGGATGTTACCTGTCCCCTATTTTTATAGATTGGAATACATCGAAACGAGGATTCAAAATGAATGAGATAAAAACCAGATCCCGCGCTAAAAAACTGAGGATTGTGTTGTTTTTTATATTGGGAGTTTGGACTGTAATTACTCTCCTGGGTGTGGCTGTCGTCATCGAGGCATTGAATACCAAATGGATTACAATGAAGCCAAGTCCGCCGAATGATCCACTTCGGTCCTATAAAGACACAACTACATCCGAGGAGATGTATCTAGAACTGCTCAAAATTGTCTTGACTCGTTATGGGTTAGATAATTCTTACAAGTTTCTGATTAATCCAAGAGGCCGTTTAGGCAAGTTGGTTTCGCCATGGATCGGTTATGCGCGGATTGTTCAGGTAGAGCCTTTTGACCCGAGAACTCGGGAAAATGGAAGAGATTGGCCCACCAATGCTGAAACCATGATCGGTCTGAGAC
>JBATYS010000183.1:0-5309 GCA_049674205.1 Candidatus Aminicenantaceae bacterium | reverse complement strand
AGAACGTCCTTCCAATGAGTCTGCAGGATTGCATCGCAAAGGCCCTGAAAGACAATCTCAACTTGGCCATACAAGTCTACAATCCTGAGATCGCGGATATGACTATCACTCAGGCAAAAGAATACTTCATGCCCACCTTTGATTTGGCCTTCGGAAGGAGGCACACAGATTATCCTTCCTACTGGTGGCTTCAAGGAGAGGATTCTGTAGTGAGTAAGTACGGAGACTATTCATTTGCATTCACCCAGCAGATCCCCACTGGAGGAAGTTTTATCCTCTCCTTTAATAACTACAGGTCAGAAACCAATGAACTTTTTCAACTCATAAACCCCCGCTATGGAGCTACACTCCAATTTGACTTTGTCCAGCCGCTCTTGAGGAATGGCGGGCTCAAAATGGGGAGGAAAGAAATTATCATCGCGGAGAAAAATCTGGAGATCTCCCAGACCCAGTTCGAATCCGTTGTCCAGGATACGATTTACACGGTTGTGGAGGGCTACTGGAACCTTCTTTATGCCATCGAGGATTTAAAAGTCAAACAGCAATCTTTGCAGTTGGCGCGAGATCTCCTTGCGAAAAACAAAAAGGAAGTAGAGGTGGGCAAACTGGCTCCCCTGGAGGTGCTGAATGCAGAGACTGTGGTCGCCCAGAGAGAAGCCGATATCCTGGCGGCGGAAGTCTTGATCAAAAGGAGAGCAGACCTTCTCAAGTACCATCTCAATCTATCCGATGTTCAGGAGATCACGCGCACGAGTATAGTCCCCACAGATCGGCCGGATATTGTTAAAAAGGGGATCTCCTTTGATGAAGCCTGGCAGGTGGCGCAAGTGAAGAGACCTGACCTCCGGGCGAACAGGAAAAACATCGAAAACAATGAGTTCAAGATGAGTATAGCTAAAAATAAGATGCTGCCCGGACTGGACCTCAGCTTTTCATATTGGAGTCCTGGAATCTCCGGAGACAGGATACTGTATCTGGATAACAACCCATTCCTCGGTATCGTCATCGGCAAGGAGACGGGGAGCGCCGGAGATGCCATCGAGGATGCATTCAAGTTTCAGTACAATAACTGGAATGTGGCGTTGACCCTGACGCTTCCCCTAAGCAATGTGACTACAAAGGCGGAGTATGTCAAGAGCAGGATGGAACTGGAAAAAAGTCAGCTTGAGCTGGAAGATAATAAAAGATTTGCAATGCTCGATGTCAATGATGCTGTGCGAGAGGTGGAGACCCATATCAAGAGAGTCAACGCATACCGCCTGGCAAGAGAACTGGCCCAGAAGAGATTGGAGGCAGAGCAGAAAAAGATGGATGTGGGTCTCACCACGAATTATTTTGTCCTCACTTACCAGGATGAATTGGCCAGTGCCCGGTCAACTGAGATCAAATCCATGCTGGACTACATCCTCGCATTGGCAAGGCTGGACAGAGCGATGGGAACCAGCCTGGAGAGCTGGAACGTCCGGTTACCGCACATAAAATGACTTTCTAAAATTTAGGGTTCGTTCCCCGAACGGAGCGATGTAGGGACCGTTTCCCAAACGGTCCTCACGTGGAACAGAGCCCCAACGGTCAGCTCGGGGAGCTGACCCTACATCGCACTGGGAATTCTAGAGTAGGAGTTAAGTTTGTGATATCATAGACAAAATGAATATTTCTGTCGTTATCATAACCTACAATGAGGAAAAAAGGCTGGATGCAGCTCTAAAAAGCGTCGCCGACATCGCCTCTGAGATCGTAGTGGTCGACCGCTTCAGCGACGACGATACGGTAAAAGTCGCAAAAAAACATACGGACCTTGTCTTCCAGAGGAAATGGACCAATTTTGCCGATCAGAAAAATTTTGGGAACAGCAAAACTTCCTTTCCGTGGGTCCTCTCCCTGGATGCCGATGAGAGGGTCTCTCCAGAACTCCGGGAGGAGATCCTCCTGCTGAAAGAGGGGGAGCCGGAATGTTCCGGGTTTTCGATGCCCCGCCAGACATATTATCTGGGTCGATGGATCCGTCATGGCGGCTGGTATCCTGATAGAAAACTCCGGCTCTTCCGGAAGGACAGCGCCCACTGGGAGGGAGAGTACGTGCATGAATCTCTTGTCGTCGAGGGCAAGGTCAACCTCCTCAAAGGTTCACTCCATCATTTCACCTACCGGAACATTCGGGATCATCTGGAACGGATCAACTCGTTTTCTGACCTGGGCGCCCAAAAATTGTATGCCAAGAGGAAGAAATGCCGTTGGTATCACCTTTCGATCGTCCCATTTCTGAATTTTTTAAAGTCATATTTTTGGAGAGCGGGATTCTTGGATGGTTTTGCCGGTTTTGTCGTTGCGACTCTTCATGGCTATTCTGTTTTTATCCGTTATGCCAAGCTGAAGGAGATCTGGAAAAAGGGTGAGCGGATCGGTCCCTTCCCTTACTAAAAAGGGGACAGTCCCCTTTTTCCAGAGGTAATCAAAAAAGGGGACAGTCCCCTTTTCCAAATTCGATGTTATAATCAGGAGAGTTGAAACATGAAAATAGAGAGGATCGAGCTGTCGTTACTGGAAATGCCCTATGTCCACTATTTCGAGACGAGTCTTGGCCGTGAGGAGAGCCGGACATTCATCCTCGTCAAAGTTTCCTCCGGAGGAGAATTCGGATATGGAGAGGTTGTGGCCGATCAAATTCCCCTCTACAGCTATGAAACCACGTCCACGGCCTGGGTCGCTCTGAAGGAATTTTTGATCCCTAAAGTTTTTGAATTCGGAATCACCAATCCCCAAGATTTTTATGAGAGGGTGCAGGCATTCAAGGGACATCCGATGGCCAAAGCCGGGCTGGAATTGGCACTTTGGGATCTCTTTGCAAAGGTCAAAAAACAGCCTCTTTGGAAAATCTATGGGGGTAAACGGCAGGAAATTCCCGCTGGCGTGAGTGTCGGAATCCAGGATTCGGTGGAACAACTCCTGGATAGGATCCGCTCCTTCCTCGATGAGGGATACCAGAGGATCAAGATCAAGATCAAACCCAAGTGGGATGTGCGCGTGTGTGAGGAAGTGAGAAAAGAATTCCCTGACATTCCTCTTCAAGTGGATGCCAATGGTGCTTATACCCTTAAAGACAAGGAGACTCTGAAAAAGCTCGATGATTTCGGCCTGCTGATGATCGAGCAGCCCTTCCCTGCATATGACCTCTGGGACCACAGCCGTCTACAGATGGAGATGAGGACACCTCTCTGTTTGGACGAGAGCGCGATCTCTCAAGATACAGTCAGAAAGGCTCTGGAAATGGGAAGCTGCCGGATCATCAACATAAAGGTCGGACGCGTTGGCGGGATCGTAGAGGCGATAAAGATCCATGATTTTTGTCAACGAAAAAACGTTCCTGTTTGGTGTGGCGGTATGCTGGAATCTGGAATCGGTCGAGCACACAACATCCACCTCGCAACCCTTTCTAACTTCACTCTCCCTCACGACTTGAGCGCTAGCAAACGGTATTACAAGCAGGACCTGATCGAACCACCCGTCGAAATGACTCCCCGTGGAACGATCGTAGTGCCCCATTCGCCCGGAATCGGAGTGAATCCTCAGGAGGACAGGATTAAACAGGCTACGTTAAAACACGAGATCTTCTCGTGATAATACTAAAAGTCTCTTCTCTATAGAGAGGTTTTTTCCTATTATCCTGAATAGTTCAGGCTAGATAAAGGAGTTGTAATGAAAAGTATCCCGGTAAACCTCACTGTTATCTCACTTTGTGTCGTTCTCGTTTTTGCAGCGTTATCTTGTGATAGCACATCCATCAAATACACCCAGCTGCATGATGTTATAACAAAGACACCATTCATCGATGTCCATGCTCACCCGGCTCTTGGGCATCGGCCTTATTCTGATCAAGATCCCTACCCCACGCTGGAACCACTGATCGGGAGGCCATACTGGCCCATACCGAAGGAGCGAATCGCAGTTTTTGACACATTTCAGCCCGCTGCACTGAGAGAGATCTACGGATATGAGAAGGACGAAGTTACGGATGCTGATATCCCCGCTTTGGAGAGGTTATCGAAAAAGATGTGGGATCAAGGAGAAAAGGAGGCGTTCGACCGAATTCTCGACCTATGTGGGATCGAGAGAGTGCTTGCAAACACAGGGCTTCCTCTTGAAATCGTGAATAAAAAACGTGTCCTGTGGGTGCCATTTGTGGATATGCTTTTCTATCCCTTAGACTCCTCGGAGATGAAGTCCATAGATCCAGGATTAAAGAGATCCCTGATGAGATACCATTCCGCGAACGGAAAGCTGGCCCGGGAGTATGGGATACAACTCAGAGATCTCGCATCCCAACTTGCTTTGATCGATCGCGTTCTGGCGGATTATAAAAAAGATGGAGCCGTGGCCCTCAAGGTAGCTAGCGCTTACATAAGAACTCTCTGGTTTGACCGAGTGGAAGAAGAAGACGCCGCTGCCGTTTTTAAGGAAGGGATCAGTGGAAAGTTAGAAAGCTGGACAGCGTACAAAAAGGTGCAGGATTTTTTAGCGAGGCAGATCTTTCTTAAGGCGGCAGGGCTCGACCTCCCCGTTCATTTTCATACGGGATTTGGTGCCACCGCCACACTTAAGAATCTGGATTCGAATCCCCTGAATCTGGAGAGTATTTTTTCCGATATGGCTTTCAAAGACACTCGATTCGTGATGCTGCATACTGGCTACCCATTCGGCGACCAGATCAAACCTCTGCTGGAGAAACGGAACGTATTTGTAGAATTTTCTGCGGTGAATTGGATGGTCTATGACGATGAACTGGCCGATATCCTCTCCGATTGGCTATCCTATCCTGGTGTTTCAGAAAAGATCATGTTTGGGAGCGATGCCGGAGCCCCTGTATTTTTCTGGATCGCCGCAGAGAACTCGCGACAAGCCCTGTATATGGCACTCTCACGACTCATCGATCAAGAGAGAATCAACGAAGATAAAGCCATACTCATCGTGGAAAAGATCATGCGTGATAACGCCATCCGTATCCACAACCTCGATTAGGCTGGATTATTCATAAAAAATGTCGATATTTAAATCAGCAAAACTAATTTCAGATATCTACATTATTCTTCAATAAATCACATTGACAATTCCGTTTTTAGTGTCCTTCCTGTTCATAATCGACATTTTTTACCCTTCGGGCGAGCCGATCTCACTACAAAGCCTTCGTTGTAGCCCGGGTTAGGTTGGGACGGCTTGCAGTAATTTACTACAGCTTCGTGGGCCACTGCCTCGCCTTTGCAGCGACCTCGGCTCGTGAATAATCCAGGTTAGATTATCAATAACAAGAATAC
>JBATYS010000182.1:0-6788 GCA_049674205.1 Candidatus Aminicenantaceae bacterium | reverse complement strand
CAGCACAACTCTTTCTTAGAGGAATTCTTCTTAAGACGATTTTATGCAGATGTCTCTCTCGGGCGGGCTGGACAAGACCCATCCTCACCCCCCCTTTTGCTCTTTATCCGACTTTTTGTGGTTAATCGGGAGGTCCCCGATGTATTATTCCTATACCCTTCAAATATATGAGAAGCCTATTAATTCCAAAAGATATTATAGTATTTAAAATACTACCCTATGTACTATAAAATATGCCTTTCTCGAGTGTTTGTCAATAAAAATATTATTACTACTAAATGAAATGTGGTAATATGATTTTCAGGAGATAACAATGCTTAAAAGGTATCAAGTGCTTTTGCCGGATTGGCTGGAAGATTATCTCAAATGGGGGGTTAAGCAAACGGGACTCAGTTTTTCAGAAATCATCAGGCTCGAGATCTGCTTTTCAGTTTTGGCGATGATCGAAGAATTACATCCGGAATATAAGCCAAATCTCTCAATGAAAGATATCATGTCCATGGCCAAGTCATTCAATAAATCCAAACTCAAGAAAGAAGACATCAGCAGATTTGCATCCAACGTTTATTTCGAAACGAGAAAGGCTATAGAATTCAGATCTTCAAAAGTCATAAAGAAATAGTCTTTTTTAGTCAGAAATCACGCCTAAATCTGGCTTCAGCATCGGACAACCGACAAATCGCCTTGTTTGTCTATATTCTTCTTGTTATTGTTTTTTTAAGGAATCTATGAGTTTTTGTGTCTCTTCGACATCTTCTCCCCCCAGGTAGAGGTACTTCTCATAATACTCCAATGCCTTTTCTACGCCGCCCTTCATCTGGTAGATCTTCCCTAGGTCAAGATAAGGTGCAGGATTATCAGGCTCGATCGCAGCAGCTTTCTCATAGTGTTCTAAGGACTTATCGATCAAATCTTGTTTCCGGTATACCATTCCGAGATACATATGCGCACGATGGGAAATAGGCTTTCTCAGAACTGTGACAACATACTGCAATTCATCATCCGAGCCTTTTTCCCCTTTTTCTTTGGGCCTCATGTATGACTTTTCGCTCTCAATGGCCTTCTTCCATTCCTGCGCGGCACTAACCCAATCATTGAGATTATAATAGGCCATACCTAGGTTGCAGAGTACAATAGGATTATTGGGATCTATTTCCAGCGATTTTAAAAATTCTTTCTTAGCGTCACTATATCTGTTCTGATAAAAATACATATTCCCCATCAAGTCGTGAGTGCCTGCTTCATGCTCTTTCGACACATATTTAAAATCATGCATCCATATTGCACGCGCACAGTAATATTCAGCCTTTGCCAAATATTCAGGGTGGGAATCCTCTATTTTGGCGATATCGTAACAGGTCAGGGCAAGATTGTGGTTGATGACAAATGATCTCTCATCGACTCTTAAGGCTTCCTCAAGAACAGAAATCGAATCTTTGATCCGTCCTTCTTTGAGGACTTCAAAAAACTTATAATGCCAATCGGCGAGCAATGTATTATCGTGGTCCTTTAACCTGTGATACAGATCGATCTTTCGGTTTGAGGGCACTTTTGCTATGAGTATGCTCCTGTCATGCACGAATTTCATTAGTCCAACTGCATCTTCGTTATCCTCTTCAAGTTTCCTTGTTTGATTCAACTGGACCTCTGCCTCTTCGAAGCGACCCTGCTCTATAAACAGCTCCGCCAATCTCAGATTTGTTTCGACCTCATCATAGTGAGTTTCCATCGCCCTGTGAAATTTCTCTTCTGCCTTTAACAACTCGCCTTTCTCTCGGAGGCACAGCCCCTGAACATAATAAAACGAGCCTTGATTCTTCTCATCGAATGCATCCAGATGGACGATGACCTCGCCTATATCTATCCTTTCAAGGAAAACACCTCTCTCATTTTTAACCCTGATCAGTTCATCTCTGTCTAAAACTCGTCCATTCCTTTTTCGGAAAATGTCTGCACTGTCGATCCATCTTTCATCAAAAAAGATATCGTTCTCTATCTTTGCCAGCTCTATCTGAGCCAGATCATAATCCTTGTTCAACAGATGAGCCACTGCCAGATAGAAATGTGCGTTGTAATTAAACGGATGGAAAGAGAGAGCATTATTCAAGTTTTCCACTGCTTTGTTATAGTCGCCCAACTGCAGGTAGGCATACCCGATATCATCCCAGACGCGTGTCTGCTGCTGGCTATAACCTCTCGTCCTCCCAGAATAGGTCATACCCTTAAAATATTGATCGATGGCTTTCTGGTAGTCGTGCGCGAGAATGAGCCTATCCGCCATGTCAAAATATTTATTGACTTGCGCATAAGCTCCATGGGAGCTAACGATCGCAACGCTCAAGAAGAATAAAATGAGAAATTTGCGTTTTATTCTGATCCCCTTTCTCATCGTTAATTCTACCCCAAAAGGCCTTCCCCTATCAAATGCTCCTGTTTTATATAAACCTACCTCGACAAAAAAATCAAATTATATGCAACCAGGTGTCAACTGTTATGCACACGATATGCAGAAAATGTCCTCAAAATTAGCGGAAGTTTTAAAGAATATTTACACTCTTGAAATCGATTTGATAGAGCAATGTTTCTAATTTGTTTATTATCAATATATTCTTGAATCTAATGCGATTGGCACGGATTATGCATAAAAAATTTGTGTGAAGGAAATGAGCGTAATTAATAAAGCCATGAGACAAAACAAGTGCACCATCAGCGAATGGCTTTTCAATATAAGGGTTGCTCTTTTTCGCCGGCTGGGAAGAGTCCTCCCTCCTTTTTTGGTTCCCATCCTCAACCCCCCTTTTTGCTGACTACAGCCGGCATTCCTCCTTTTAAATGTCACATCTTGAGATATATCCCCTTGTTGTGGTATAAATGCCAGTTCAGAAGGAACATCAAAGTAATAAAAAAATCGTGAGAGATTTTTTTTAAAATTTGAGGAGGAATTACCCATGAGTCATGCTTACAGTGCAGATGAAATATTTGATATGGCCGAGAAGATCGAACGGAATGGAGCAAAATTTTACAGAGACGCTGCAGAAAACGTGAGCGATTCAGAAACGACAGATTTTTTGCTAATGCTCGCCAAAATGGAAGACAATCACCTGAGGACGTTTTCCTCCATGAGGGCAGAACTTTCGGGAAAGGAAACCGAATCCCCCACCTTTGATCCCAACAATGAGGCGGCCCTTTATTTGAGGTCTCTTGCCGATTCCAAGATCTTCTTTAAAAAGGATATCGACACATCATCCCTTGAGGAAGTGTTCAAAGCCGCTATCGTTGCTGAAAAAGACTCGATCGCCTTTTATTTGGGCATGAAGAATCTTGTCCCCG
Organism: Candidatus Aminicenantaceae bacterium; assembly: GCA_049674205.1. Taxonomy (GTDB): domain Bacteria; phylum Acidobacteriota; class Aminicenantia; order Aminicenantales; family Aminicenantaceae; genus WTAW01. The sequence goes on along the minus strand of JBATYS010000182.1, from coordinate 3,458 downwards.
GTCATCTTGGAAAAGAGAAACTGGATGAGATCATCAAGGAAGAGATGAAACACATCCGGATCCTCAACGATAAGCTCATAGACCTTAAGGGCTGAACAAAGCTTTTTTGCCGCATGCTCAGAGTTAAAGAGATACTGGCAAAAAGCGTTCTCAACAAATCTAAGATCTTCGACTATTGCGTCAATCCTTACACAGGATGTCAGATCGCATGTCCGTATTGTTATGCGCGATTGTTCATGAGACGGTATTCTGGCCATGAAGAAGCGTGGGGAGATTTCGTCGACGTCAAGATCAACGCTCCTGAAATATTGAAAAAGCAATTGGAGCGAGCGAAAAGGGGTACAGTATGGGTATCTTCGGTGTGCGATCCCTACCAGCCTTTGGAGAAAAAATATAGACTTACGAGGCAGTGTTTGGTTGAGCTTTTGGAAAAGCAGTTTCCGCTTAACCTCCAGACAAAATCGGCTCTGGTTTTGCGCGATATGGATTTGCTGACAGCGTTTGAGGAAGCTGAGGTTGGGTTTACAATCACAACCGAAAATGAAGTGATGGCAAAGCTTTTCGAGCCCAAGGCATCATCGGTTGAGGATAGGATTGACGCTCTGGGAGAGATAAAATCCAGGGGGGTCAAAACATTCGCTTTTATTGGGCCAATTCTCCCTGGAAATCCACGTAGGCTCGTTCAAAGACTTGCGGGAAAAGTGAACAGGATCTACGTCGATCGAATGAATTACATGAGTACAATCAGTAGGTTTTATTATAGTCACGGCCTAAAAGAAGGCACAACAGATGCCTTTTTCCAAAAATATAAGAATGAGCTTGTAGATGCCCTTAAGCAGTATGAGATACCCTATGAAGTTTTTTTCTAGGATTATCATCCAATTCTATAGCCTTGTCCCTTGATGTGTTTGTTATTGCATCAGGTGGACAGCCAGGGCGGTAAAGAACTGTTTGACAATAGCGCTGCTCGCCTGAAGGTCGGTCTCCCGTCCTGGTATAACCACGTGACAGTTCACACTGACCCTTCCACTCTCTTCACGAATGTAAACATTCAGGTGAGGAGGGAGATAACGGGAGTCAGGATTGGTTTTTGCCTGGGCATAAATGAAGCCACTTTCTTTAATATCTTTCTGAATGGCAAATTCAAGGTCATCGATCGCTAAAAGAACGGCTGTCCAAACCACATCCAATTTGAAATTATCGAAGAATTTTGTCTCTTGAAGGGGGGGCTCCTGTTCGATCTTGGGGGATGGAGCGCACCTCACTAAAATGAGGAGTAACAAGGGAAGTATGGGAATACAAATATATTTACAGACAGTCTTGTTGATTCCTTTTTGGTGATCCGCCATCTCTTAATTATTTTAACCTATAAGAGTGACGTTTGTAAGGCTCTATTTTTTCAGATACAAACGGGGTCAGACATTGATAAATTTATCAATGTTTGACTCTAATGATATTATCCCGTCCAGATATAGCGGTGATTGCAGATCTCGTGTCCTTGCATCAATGTTTTGTCACGTACCATCTTGATCTTCGGATTAAAGCTTTCGGCCCAGGTGTAGTCGCCGTAGCAGATGTGCGCAAAACCTATATCTCCGGCTTTAGCATCGAAGAAAGTCTTGGCCCAGATACATTCTGTCACCTTCAACTCGAAGGCTGTATCTGTGTCCTCGACAACTTCATGAGTGAGGGCATCTTTATACCTTGGGGGGCGAAAAGTGCTGACATAGGTTTTGAAGCTGTTGTCGGGTGAATTTTTAGCGTGATTCTGGCCCGTTTTTACCATACGTTCATTAGTAGTTTTCTTGAGAAATTCGATAAGGTTTTCTTTGCCCATCTCTTCTTCCAGGGCTTTGGCAAACTGGATGAATTCCCCGTACCGGGCAGCAAAGAACTGTTTATTGCTGAGTTTTCTACCATATTCTTTATCAAATTTGTGCTTCTCCTCCTGGAAAGCAGCTTTCGCTTCGGGAGAAGTCCATGCCAGAAGATTGCCTGTTCCAAGACAGGCAACAGAACATGCGGGCATGACCCTGGAAATGAACTGCCTTCGGCTGATCCCATTGAAAAGTGTACTTTTAGACATTAGTTGACCTCCTTTCGAAATATAAATCAAATGAAACCACATACTCTCCTTCAAATTGATTGTATTATCGATACTATTGGCAAGAAACGTGCCACACAGAATTGAAGCAAAAGCAGTCCTGAGTTCAGCTGGGATTGGTTTAGAAAGCGTTCATATGTGTACAACCAGTGTACGTGAATGAACACCTTATCAATACTGGATGCACTTTAAGTGCAGCTCGCCTTCGCTGTCTTCATAGAGATAGACAAGGCGGTTATTATCCATTACGGCAAAGGATCGCGCACCACTATCACAGTCGATATAGCGGATGACTTTGTGCATATCCGGACCGATCACTTCGATCCTCATGGCAGGAGGGGGGAGCTCTTTATCTTTCTCTTCTTTTTCACTCCGTTTCGAGGTGCTCTCCATATTCGTCAACAGGAACAGATTGCCATCCGGTCCGATTTTGGCGTCTTGCGTGACCATATCTAAGGTGGCCTGCATTCGGATAATCCCCCCAGTGCTTTCTTCGCGTACGACTTTGGGTTCGACGGGCTTGTATAGCAAATCTCTCTCGAATTCATCCAGCTTTGTCCCTTCCAGATCGAAAACCTGGATCAGGTTGGAAATAAAGTAAGGGAGATAAAGTTTATTTTCTTGGGATCGTGTGAGGCATATCCTGTGTTTAATCGCCCGAAGAAAGGGCTGTGTCTCCGGGAAATCAGCAACAGAGATGGAATGAATAATATCCCCTTTTTTGTCCAAAACATTAACCAAGGGCTGTGTGTCAGCTTTTAAGCCCATATTCAGGCTGAATCCGCTCCTGCCGTAAGACCAGATCGTGTAGATCTTGTCTTGGATGAATATGAGGTCCGCGACATCGATGCTCTTTGTGTTGATAGTGCTGACAAAATTCCAGGCCTTGTCGAAGATCTGGATCCGGTTGTTTCCTTTATCGGCAACAGCCACACTGGAATTCTCCATAATGTGTAAACCCGTGGGCCTAGAAAACTCTCCGGGCCCCTGCCCTTCGTTTCCAAAACTCTTAATGAATTTTCCCTGATAATCAAAGACGAATACACAGTGACTTCCAGTATCGACAATATAGATCATGGAACGCTTTAAATCGATCTCGATGTCTGAGGGCTGATAGAAATAATTGTCATCTCCAAAGGCAGAGATAGACCAGAGGATTTTGAGAGGATCTGCAGATACATAGATAGACGTTATAAAAATTATCAAGAAAAAAATTACTACGACTTTTGGTGTATTTAGGATCGTGAATTCATTCTTTAACATTAATCTTAAGGCCTCCTCCATCGTTTGTATTCAGGAGAATCAAGTCATCTTTAGTATATATCACCGGAATCCATTAAAAAAGGTGACAGTC
>JBATYS010000181.1:0-7036 GCA_049674205.1 Candidatus Aminicenantaceae bacterium | reverse complement strand
CGAGATTTGTTAGGCTCTTTTTGATAGACAGTGATCGTTGCACTTAAACCCATCTGTGTCAGGTCCATCGATCCAGAAATCGTCGTGTCTTTGATTTTCTCAAGAGCTTTCCTGCCACCCATAGCGTCGATCATCTTTGCCAGGATGTCGTCCGCCGATTGGCTCTTAGCTGGAGTTGCTAAAAAACTGATAAGAAGTAAACTCAAAACACACAATGAGGTTGCTCTCTTCATTAAATCCTCCTTTTCGTTAGATTTTAACTGTAAGAATGCCCGGAGTAAAGAAAAAATATCTTTCTTCATTGTATGCGATTGACCAACTAAAAGGTTTGATCTATCCGGTTGAGGGGAAAAAAGATGTAAAAAACGTCTTGGGAATGATCCGGATTCACGCCATTGGGGGGATGTTTACTGCAACAAGAAGAATATTAATGGAGCCGGTAATTTTTACTCTTGTTGTGGATCGTCGGCTGTGAGATGTGCAGGATCTCTGCTGCCTCGGAGACATTGTTACGCGTTATGTCCAACACGTATCCGACGTAATCGCTTTTTAGATCCTCTAGTGTGGGCAGTTTGACGCGATAGTTAGCATCGTTGTTGAAGACGAGATAGAAATAGAGATATTTAGGCATTAGCTTACCCTTACATCCAGCCCTGTCAGTATAATTTTTTTTACAGCCTGTTTTTTTCATCGGACGTCTTGGATCATTTTAATGTTGTTGGCGACGACATAGGACATCGCAAAGTTTGCGGCTACACTGAGTACCCATGCCAGTGGCTTGTTTTTTTTATAGAGATTTTTGAGGATGTAGATATCCAGTGCTGCAACACCGAGCTTAACAGCAGTGAAAAGATATATGTTTTTCGCAATCGGCTTCATGGCGGGATTTGCCTCTTCAAGCTCCTTGTGTTTCAGGGCTTGAACTGTGGAGAGATAATCCGCAACGTTTAGCGCTGTCAGCGTTATTAAAGATGATGTGTAGAGTGAATTCTGGAACTTAGATATTTCGGGAGAAGCTTGAATGGTTTGATCTAGTGCCGGAGCAGATGTGACTTCTCTCAGTTCGAACGGCTGGGATTCGAGTTGTTGTGACTCATTCGCGGCCGATCGAGAAAGATCCAATTGCCCTATTGAATGAGAGTTGACTGGAATCAAATCTAGGGAGAACTCGAGTTTTTCTTCTCCGGAATTGTTTTTAGTTTCCAAAGGATTCCGCACGGTTTCTGTTGCGAGTCCTGTGATCGTAAAGATCAACACAACACAGATTGCAGCGGGAATTATCCGGAAACGATGGTTGTAAGCTTCCTTCTTTTTCACGGCACCTCTCCTTATTCCAAGTCTTTTCTTAGGCAAGAAAGATGCCACAAAGCAAAACTTTATTATCTTATTGATTATAAAGAGATTAAGTGAGATTTAGGAAAATTTCATCAAGAAGGTTATGTGTTAAGAAATTGGACACATATTGTGTATTTTTTTCCTTAACATATAGAAAATAAATGAATTATATGGATTTTGACAGCAGTGTCTAAATACTGTTCATTTTCCGGAGCGGATTAGTGGGAAATGTTGTACTTTTTCAGCTTATTGTAGAGTGTGGTTCTTGATATGTTGAGAATTTTGGCTGTTTTTTTCATGTTGTTGCCGACGAGGTCGAGCAGATAGATAATATACTCTTTTTCTAGCTCATTCAGAGTGGACAGGTGCTCTTTACCGATAAAAGGAAGTCTTGTGGATGGTGGTGCCGATTCTTGGAGGTACTCGGGCAGATCAGAGATATCGATGAAATGGGACTTGGCAAGAATGGCCGCTCGTTCCAGAACATTCTCCAACTCCCGGACATTCCCGGGCCACTCATATTTCTGGAATAGCTTCTGAACGTGTTGGGCGACTCCTTTTAAGTCCTTCTCAAATTTCTTACTGTAGATATCGAGGAAATGTCTCATCAGTATTGGGATGTCTTCCGATCGCTCTCTCAGGGGGGGGAGGTGGATCTCCACCTTATTCAGTCGGTGGAAGAGGTCCTCACGAAATGTGCCCTTTTTGATGCCATCCCGCAAGTTACGACTGGTCGCAGCGAGCACTCTGACATCGATCTTCCGGATTTCATTCGATCCCAGTGGTCTGAACTCGTGCTGCTCTAGAACCCGGAGGAGTTTTGCCTGTATTGAAAGGGGGATCTCTCCGATCTCATCCAGAAAAACAATGCCATTGTTGGCCTCTTCGAACAGGCCTTTTTTATTCTTATCGGCTCCTGTGAATGCCCCTTTGATATAACCAAAAAGTTCCGATTCAAAAAGATTTTCAGGAATGGAGACACAATCACAGATAACGAGTTGGGAGTTTTCTGAAGGACTGAGATTATGGATAGCCCGGGCCACCATCTCTTTTCCCGTTCCAGTCTCTCCCGTGATCAGAATACTCGTGAAATATTTAGCGACTTTTTCGATGAGTGCAAAGATCTCGAGCATGTAGGGGCTTTTTCCGATGATATTGTGGAAGAAATACTTTTTCTCCAGCTTTTTTTCCAGAAGAAAAGTTTCCCGTCGGAGGGTTTTTTTATTGATGATTTCGGAAAAGATCTCCTCAAGGATTTCTGCTTTTAATGGTTTTGTCAGATAAGTCGTAGCCCCCTGGTTGATCAGACTGACAACCTTTTCAGCATGTAAAGGTTTCCCGATGACAATAACATGCAACAGGGGATCGAATTGTTTGAGCCGGACGATCAAATTCCGTCCTTGAGCTTCGTCCTTATCCAGATCGATCATAAGAGCATGGATATTGTTGCTTTGTATGACAGGGTAAATATCTTCATCAGGCGGCGCATAATACAATCCCAGGTCACTCCCTAGAGAGGTTTGATTGATGGCTTCATAGGGAGATGTGTCTTCATCCAGTATTAGAAGATTCAGGACAGAAGTCAGATCTTCTTGGGCTTTATTCATTTGAGGTCTTTTCGCCACGTTTTTTCCATCTGGTGGTTCAGACTAATATATCAATTTACCCCATAATTTACAAACTTGGATTATTCATAAAAGCTGCTGACACATTTATTTTCAAAAAACACTCAATATCTCATTGTCAGCATCTTTTACCCTTCGGGCGAGCCGATCTCACTACAGCGGCTTCGTTGTAGCCCATTCGTAGTGGAAGACCACAACTTCATGGGCCGACGCCTCAACCTTAATGTAAGGGTGGGGTGGGTTGGCCTCAATTCGTGAATAATCCAACTTACACCTGAATTATTCATAAAAACTGCCGATTCCCTTACTTATTTAACTCTTAAGGAAGTTCCTGATCTTTTTTTTCTGTATCGCCGGGTCGGCGTCTCACAAACTGGATGTGGATCCTGTCCTGGCTTTCTTCTTCGATACGGGCGATCTCGTGCTGGGCATTAGCAAGATAATTGACGTGGGCTTGCAAATAGGTCAATCCCTGATCGCTCAGGAAATCAAGCCAAGATCCATGGGCAGTTTCGTCCATGAGCTCAGGAGTTTCCTCGACTAATGTGATGCGTCTTCGTGAAGATAATAGACTTTCCCGCGAAGATCTTCTCTTTGCATAAAGATTCACACCGTCATAGATTTCGAGATAGTTCATGTGTGGTTGCCAACGTGCAGCCCAGCGGTAATATCGGTCATAGAATTTTTTGTTCGACACATGGATGTTTTTATTAGCCATGAATTCTTTGATAATAGATGATCTAATGTCTTTCCCCGCTTTTTCCCAATCTTTGAAAATGGGGAGTGTGACGCTACTAAAATAAGCGAACCATCCTCGAGGGATCCAGTAGTCACGGAAGAGATAGGGTGAGTAGTTGGAGAATTGTTGGACCCACTCGTGAGAAGGATAACCATGGAGGTTGAGATGGATATCCGGCAGCCATTTCTCCCATAAGTTTTTCCGGACCTTTGCTTCTGGCAGCAAGGGTTTAGAGGCGTTCACCTGGTATCCGACATCGATTCCCAATGATGTGTAACGCCCCGCATGAAGGCTATGATAGGGTGTGATTTTCTGGAGCTCATACGCAAGTGCGGCGCCATCCGGGTTTTCAAGGGGGTGAAGGGCAAAATTCATCTTTTTCAGATATTCCTGGTATGTGGGTTCTGTAGCCAGGAGTTCTGCAAATTTGAGGATGTAATTTGTAGCAGAAACCTCATTAGCGTGCTGACGGCCGCTGAGATAGAGTGTGGGTTTAAAAGTGATCAATCGGGGAAGAGACACATATTTTTCAAGAGGTGTATACACTTCCAGTACGGGGATTTTTCTCTTTTCATAAGACTCTCCCGCAAAATAGGCCTTAATCGTTTTATTCCTGGAGAGTTTGGATACGATGTCGAGGCACATTTCCGGAGATATGATCTTATCGGTGGGGACAAAAGCTTTACTTGGGAATTCTTCGGAATCGGGAGGGGGAGATGTGACTTCAATGGGTTTCACAGGAAAAGATTCATCTTTCATCAACTCTTTGTGTTTGATCCTCCATGTTAAGGCACTCAATCCTGGAAAACGTATGCAGGAGGCCAATAAATCCTCTTCCAGCAGCTCTCTGTAAGCATGGATGATCTCTATGATACTGAGGTAATCGAGCTCTTTTTCTGTTTCGAATGAGACAAGGATATTTGAGATCTTTTCGCTCTTGCCGTCGTATGTCAATTCCGGAATACGCAACTCTTTTATTTTGAGCTCTGGGAAAGTCAAAGTCTTTGTGTGCTCTCTTTTCTCCCGTTCTTTCCAATGGAGGATGATCTGAGGAGTTTTGGCTTGCCATCCATCGAATTGGATTTTGACTCTTCCTGGTTTTCCTTCAGAGGAGGGATGGATCCAAGGAAGGACGTTTCCCGGTGCTGAGTACCGTGATGTGTCCTCTTGTGTCTCTGTCTCATCCAGTTCAACATCGGTTATGCCGCGAAGGAAATCCAGTGTGTCAAAATAGATCTCGTCATGGATCGCCTCAAGGCTGCTGATGATCTCCTGGTCAAGACCCAAGAGATAATCCGGTTCACTGAACCACATCTCTATGAGGAGCCTCTTGAAATAGGGCTGTTTTTTGAATGAGGGATCATCTTCCGTCTTCTCCAGGATGTATGAATAGACTTCAGGGAGGATTTCCTCCTGATAGTAATCCCAGAAGCGCTCGAGGTCACTCTTCAATGCGCTGTCGAGGATGAGATGTGTTCCTTGTTCGATCTTCAACCATCCAGTCGTATGTCGGACTGTTCCCCATTCAGGCAGCACGTTCAAATAAAGAGATTCGATAATTTTTGGAGAAAAACTGTCTTTAAAATGCAGCTCTCCTCCCTTTCCGTAAGCAAAAACTTCGTAAATAGGGTGCCCGTCCTCTTTTTTTTCGAACGTGATATTTTCGAGAGGGATCCCGGCATCTAAGGCGATAATATCATCCACGGGATAGAGTTCCTGAAGCCAACGGTAGGGTTCGGCATAGAATCTTTTGAGCTTGCTGAAGTCGTCCTTTTCTTCTGAGAATCGGATCGTGATCCGGTCGATCTCAGTGTTTTTAACTTGAGGGATGACCTTTTCTGTGAGCCAGTAGAATCCTTGTTTGTACGAGGAGAAGACCTCAACTTTGAAATTGGAAATTGTGCTTAGCTCGAGAATATCTTCGATCTTTTGTTTCAACTGACGCCTAACTTCAGGTGACTCACTCACTCTCAAATGGATCTTAACCGATTCCGTCGAACCGGAAAGAGGGGGGATCTGTTGCTCTATTATTTTAAGAGCCTCTTCTCCTTCCCAGGGAAACTGTTTTTCCTTTGAGAAAACATTTTTGCTGTCCTGCAGCTTGTAACTCTTTATCTCGAACGAATCCGCAGAGAGGGTCTCCTCGAAATGATCTTCCAGTGCAGATTCAAATTTTTTATTTTCCTGGTGGAGATAGAGTTTAGCTCGAAAATACTCGAGGTCCTTGTCTTTTATGTCATCCAAAATCGTTGAATCCAGCTGATGTCTGAAATAGGCTTCGGCACTCCCGTTCTTTCCTGTGAGGAACTCCTCAACGACTCCGGGAATCTCATGGATCTCTGAATGCCCTTCTCCGTATTCATCGAAATAGGGATACGTTTGACTCAGGTAGTCGAGTGTTTTTTCGAGGCCCTCCTTGTCGCTTCCCATCACCACTAGAGCATTGGATGGATTGAAGGCTTTGGGGATGATCGTTGCCATCCCTTGACCAGGCAGGAGTGGAGGGGGTTTGAGTTTTCCGGTCTTAATGAGAGATTTGTGGAGCGTATTTGTCGTACCGATGAGGATCGGAGAAATAAGCCCTTTTTCATCCTCGATCTCGTTATCCAGATAGACGAGGGGAAAGGAGCCTCCGGCAGAAAACAAAACCATTCGGGAAGCCAAAGCGCTCACGCCCTCTATGCTTGTATCTTGGGGGATGATGATCTTGCTGTCGATCTTGTCCTGGATTTTGTCTCCGTTGATGTCTGAGTAAAAGCCTTCTGTTGAAAACATTTTGAGCAGGTCATAGTCTTTCCCTTTGATCTTCGGTCTGGAGACAGATTTGTATGATGGAGTCAGCAGACGCTTGGGATAACCGACGCGGCGGAGGTGGTACTGAGAATGTTGGGATCCAGAGCGGAGTTCAAAAGCGATTTGGGCACAACCCGGATAGGTCAGAAGGTGTGTGCGGAGTCCTTTTTGATGGTGGGCCTTCAGCTCCTTGAGTGCTCCGAGAGCTCGTTCTTTCTGTTCTGATTCGGGGAAATCGATCCTCACTCGCATCGTTTTGATCTCGCCGGCGCTAAATTTCAACCGCTGGAGAGATTCATGGGGAGAGTCGGTGGGAGGACACTCATAGAAAACAGTTTGAATGAGGGCCCGCTCGAATCTGACTCCCGCATCCTTAAAGAACGTGGCCAGGTCGTTTTCAAATGTGTGATAGGTGGCTCCTTCTTCTCTTCCCCAGATATCCCATAGGTAGGGCCAGCGGAGGAAAAAAGCCCGGCCGGTTCGAAGAAGAGCCTCCGGAGAGCCGCCAACTACCGCTATTCCTGTCTGCTCCCCGTCTTTAAAA
>JBATYS010000180.1:0-2023 GCA_049674205.1 Candidatus Aminicenantaceae bacterium | reverse complement strand
TACCCTTTATATCGAGGGGATGGCGAATTTTGTCAAAGATCCCTGGGCGGTGAGAAATGCCTTCATTCAAGTTGTCCTGGACAGGTCAGAGACAAATATCGAGTCTTTTTTCCGCAGGCACATGATTACTGATCTCAGCCGGACGGACAAAATAACCGTCCTTAAACTTTTGGAGTTGCAACGGAACACTATGCTCATGTACACAAGCTGTGGCTGGTTTTTTGATGATATCTCGGGGATCGAAGCGGTTCAGGTGATGATGTATGCCGGACGTGCCCTTCAGCTGGCAAAAGAGACGACCGGCAAAGATCTTGAGCCTGGCTACATGGCAATAATCGAGAGAGCCCCGAGCAATCACAAGGATTTTGAGAATGGAGCACAAATTTATGCCCGACACGTCAAGCCTGCCGTGTTGGATTTGCTCAGGATCGGTGTGCATTATGCAGTGTCCTCTCTATTTGAGGAGTATCCCGAAACGATCCGTATCGGAGAGTATACAGCTCAAAGCAAGTTTAACGAAGTCTTTGAATCGTCTTTGTTGAGGCTTGCGCTGGGAAAAGCGAAAATTCGCTCGAATACAATCTGGGAGGAAGATACGATAAGTTATGCTGTTTTGCATTTCGGTGACCAAAACCTCAATGGAGGGGCACGGCATTTCACCGATGATTCGGCCTTTTCGGTGATGCAGAATGAAATTAAAGAAGCTTTCCTGAAAGGGGATATCCCTCAAGTGGTCCGGTTGATGGATAAGCATTTCGGTGATCACAATTATTCCCTGTGGCATCTTCTGAGAGATAAAAAGCGTGAGGTTTTGAATCTCATCCTCAATTCCACGCTCGAAGAGGCAGAGGAATCACTCCGCCAGATTTTTGAGAAACATTACACTGTTATGTATGCTTTGAAAGAGAACAACATCCCTCTTCCAAAGTCGTTTGCGGCAGCGATGGAGTTTATCCTTAATGCTGATTTTAAGAAGCTGATGGAGGAAGATGTTCTGGACCTCAAAAATTTAAAAAGGATTATCGACGAATTCAGGAAATGGGACCTCACTCCGGATAAATCCCTCTTAGGATATGTCGCAAGCTTGAAGCTCAACATGATTTTGGGTGAAATCCAGACGGAGCCAAAAGATTTGTCCGGACTTAAAAAAGCGGATGACCTACTCAACACCTTAAAAGCCTTTCCAGTAGACTTGAATCTTTGGAGGAGTCAAAACATCTATTTCACACTGTGTCAAAATCTGGCGGGGGAAATGCAGGACCGGGAAAAGTCAGAAGATCCCCTCGCAAGACGCTGGGTGGAATTGATGAAAAATATCGGTTCTCACCTTTCTGTCAAATGTATATAAGAGTATGAGTTGTGCTGAGGAGCGAGAAAACAAAAGGCAACGAGGAAGCGGCGTCCTTCTTCATATAACCTCATTGCCATCCCCTTATGGCATCGGGGACTTAGGCCCAGGAGCCTATGCATTTGCGGACTTTCTGGCCGCGTCCAAGCAAAGATACTGGCAGGTCCTTCCCCTAAATCCCACGGATCTTGCCTGTGCAAATTCGCCATACCACAGTTTTTCTGCCTTTGCATTCAATCCGCTCCTCATAAGCCCGGACTTTCTTCTCGAGGATGGGCTGCTTGATCCGAGAGATGTCGGATCTCTTCCAATCTTTTCTGAAGAGAGCATCGACTTTCGCACCGTTATCCCATTCAAGACAAGGATTCTGTTCTCAGCTTATGAGCGTTTCAAACAAAGAGAGAACAAACAGTGCTATGAAAAGTTTTGTGAAGAAAATGTTTACTGGCTCGATGACTATTCCTTGTTTGTCGCCTTGAAGTCCCGATTTCGGAAGAGACCTTGGCACAAGTGGCCTACAGAGATCAAGGACAGGCAGCCAAAGGCCATAGATAACATGCGCGCAGACCTGACCCATGAGATTCGCAGAGAAAAGTTTCTCCAGTATGTGTTTTACAAACAGTGGACCAGCCTGAAGAACTATTGTAATCAGAAGGGGATCCAGGTCATCGGAGA
>JBATYS010000179.1:0-2299 GCA_049674205.1 Candidatus Aminicenantaceae bacterium | reverse complement strand
AGCAATTGCACAGGATCAGATGTAGGTTGTTTACAGGTGAAGTTGGAGCATACATAGGCGGCGACACGCCCTTTTGGTATCCGTTGCTGCCGTGTGAAGGGCGCCAATTGAAAGATCGCTGGATTATCTTTATCTGTGGGCACAAAAAGGACGACGGTGTTGGGGACAAATTCCTCCTGGATAGTCCGAACAATTTTTTGTGTATCCTCAGCTCCTGGCGGTCCGGCGATGACTATCTCATATGAGGGCCCCAGCGCAAAATCGATGGCACACAACATCTGTGTGTATGCGGATGGATAGGTCTTGACACTTATTGAAAAAGGATTCCATAGCCGTGCCGCTTTTTCCTCAAATTCCGATCTTCCTGTCATTCGGCTGAGGCGGAGCAAGTTCATCATAGCCACCGAGTTACTCGAAGGTGTTGCTCCGTCATGACTCTCCTTTTGCCGGATGAAAAGGGTGTCACTGGTGTCTGCAGTAAAGAAAAAAGCTCCTTTTTTTTCGTCCCAAAAATGACGGATGAAGGTGCCATTCAGGTCGAGCGCTCTGCGTAGGTGTTTTTCTTGAAAAGAAGCCTCATACAGTTCTATCTGTCCCCAGATCAAAAATGCATAATCATCGGCATAAGCACAGATCTTGGATTCTCCCTTCCTGTGCCTGTGTAATAATTTTCCATCCTTTTGTCTCATGTTGTGGAAAATAAAATCCGAAGCCTTTTCCGCAGCCTCTGTATAATCCTGCCTGTTGAAGGCCCGAGAAGCCTTGGCGAGGGCAGCGATCATCAGGCCATTCCAATCGGTCAGGATCTTATCATCTCTGAGCGGGCGTTCCCGTTTTTCTCTGAGTCCAAATAACTTTTTTCGGAGACTCTCCAGCCTGGCTTCGAAATCCCTCATGTCCATTCCGAGTTCTTCCGCTAATTCATCCATCGATCGTGTGAGATGGAGGATATTCGCTCCGGTCTTGGTTCCGGTCATTTCCTCGGAAAAATTTCCACTCTCTTGAATATTAAACACCTTAGACGCAAATTTGAGGTCCTCTATCTCAAAATGTCTCTGTAATTCTTCCCACTGCCATGTGTAGAATTTCCCTTCCTCGCCTTCGCTGTCCGCATCCTCAGCGGAGTAGAAAGCGCCATCGGGGGATGTCATGTCACGCAAAACATAGTCGAAAATCTTCTCAGCCGTTTTCCTGTAAACTTGATTTTTTGTCGCTAGATAGGTCTCTGTATATGCGATAGCTAGGAGAGCTTGATCGTAAAGCATTTTTTCAAAGTGGGGGAGAAGCCAGCGAGCATCTGTGGAATACCGGTGGAATCCATATCCAAGATGGTCAAAAATCCCTCCCCATCGCATTGTCTGGAGCGTTTTTTCTACCATGTGGAGTGCGGAATCATTCCCCGTACGTTTCCAATAGCGAAGCAAGAACGATATGTTGTGGGGAATGGGGAATTTGGGCGCTTGACTGAATCCTCCATAATGAGCATCAAATCCTTGAACCAATTGCTGAAAGGCGGAGTTCAACACGGATTCATTCGGGCTCTCGCCGCTGGGTTGAAAAGATTGCTGGCCGAGCGCGAGGACGATCTTTTCAGCAGATGCAAGCAAATCACGCCTCTGTGTGTTCCAGAGTTCTCCGATACGTGGAACGAGGTCCATCATCCCGATCCGATTGAATCGACGCTGTTTGGGTAGATAGGTTCCCGCAAAAAAAGGTTTTTTATCGGGTGTCATGAAAATCGTTAGAGGCCATCCCCCTCTTCCAGTGATCATCTGGCAGATTTTCATGTATACGTTGTCGATGTCCGGCCGCTCTTCCCGGTCCACTTTGATCGAGATAAAGTTTTCGTTCATCAGCCGGGCTACATCTTCGTCTTCGAAGGACTCATGTTCCATGACATGACACCAATGACAGGTAGAATATCCTATGGAGAGAAAAATGGGCCGGTCTTCCTTCTTCGCTTTTTTAAAGGCTTCCTCACCCCAGGGATACCAATCCACAGGATTCGATGCATGCTGGAGAAGATAGGGGCTTTTTTCCTGAATCAATCGGTTTGTCGACAAATCAAAAATCCTTATCCTGGTCAGACGCGGATCATAATGAGTAGCATCTTGAATTTAGAGTTGGCTTTGAGGGAATGGGGCTGATCAGCGGGCATGATGACCATTTCGTTTTTTTTGACCAGAATGGGCTTACCCGAGATCGTGACCTCTATCTCTCCTTCCAGGCAAAAAACCGTTGCATCAAAAGGTGCCGTATGTTCGGATAAACCTTGACCCAAGTCAAAGGCAAAAAGTGT
>JBATYS010000178.1:0-5584 GCA_049674205.1 Candidatus Aminicenantaceae bacterium | reverse complement strand
CATGGGTATCGACCCATGGGACGATAAAATGATAAAAGGAATGTCCAAATCCTTTCGTCGGATATTTCCCAGCACTCCCAGCCCGTCCATTTCAGGCATGTTCAGATCACAAAGAATCACATCGAATGCCTTACTGTTAAACAGGCGGAGCCCGGTTCGTCCAGAAGTAGCAACAGAAACGCTGTACCCCTTTGTGCGTAGGCCGCTTGCTAATGTTCTGCGCTGAGTATCGTTATCCTCGATGTATAAAATTTTTGCTTTTGTCATAGTCTCCACATTCTCTTTTTGTAACGTATCATGCTCATCAAAAAATTTTAGTACTTTCTTCCTCCAAATGCAATTGAACAACCTGATGTCCCTCCTATTGCTGCGATCCCCTTACAATATGAGACAAATTAGTAGGATTCCTCTCTGATTGACCTTATGTACTACCTTTGATATATATGATAGCTGATATTTTAAGGTCGTGATCCAGTAAAATCAGATCGATTCTATGGGCCTAAAAAATAAAATTCCTCCAATGAGTTTAAGATTATATTTATGGTTAAAATCCAAAAGCTTTAAAGAATGAGGCGAGTGATATGGATGAAACAAAAAGTGAGAGTTCTGAAAAATTGGGATTCAACCGGAGGCAATTTTTTGAGTATTTTGCCGCTATCGGAATCACTTCAGCTGTATTGCCTTCGTGTAAACAGGGTGAAGTCGAGGAAAAGGGAGAGATCACTGTCGAAACGATCGAAGCCGCGGAAAAGATCGCAGGCATAAAATTGACCCCCAAAGAGCGGGAAAAGATCGTCAAACGGCTAAACAGAAATCTCGAGATATATAGAGGTTTGAGGGAGAAGAGGATCGATAACAGCATGAATTCTGCGTTGGTCTTTAATCCGATACTCCCAGGCATGACATTCTCTACAGAGAAAAAACCTTTCAGGCACAGTGTAGTGGGAGTGAAAAAACCAAGCAGGATTGAAGACGCTGCATTTTACTCTGTCCTCCAACTGGCTAAATTGATCAAGACCAGGCAGATCACTTCGACCGAATTGACAAAAATGTATCTCACACGGTTGAAAAAGTATGATCCCAAATTAAAGTTTGTCACGAATTTTACAGAAGAGCTGGCGCTCGAACAAGCAAAAAGAGCCGATGAAGAGATCGGGGCTGGTAAATACCGTGGCCCTCTCCATGGCATCCCCTATGGAGCAAAAGACCTCCTTGCAGTGAGAGGATATAAAACCACCTGGGGGGCCGAGCCCTATAAAGACCAGGTCATAGACCTGGATGCCACAGTGGTTGAAAGGCTTGAGGAAGCGGGTGCGGTATTGGTCGCCAAGCTCACCTTGGGTGCTCTGGCCCAGGGTGATGTCTGGTATGGCGGAAAGACCAGAAATCCTTGGGACCCGGAGGGGGGCTCGAGTGGATCATCTGCAGGCCCTGCCTCTGCAACGGCTGCCGGATGTGTGGCTTTTTCTATAGGATCGGAGACGAATGGGTCCATAATCTCCCCCTGCGACAGATGTGGCGTTACCGGTTTGAGGCCCACATTCGGACGAATAAGCCGGTACGGTGCCATGGCTTTGAGCTGGAGTATGGACAAGCTCGGACCTCTCTGCCGGACGGTTGAGGATTGTGCTGTTGTGTTCCACGCCATTTATGGGCCCGATGGGCGGGATAACACCCTTTTTGATTATCCGTTCAATTGGGATTCCGCGCTCGATATAAAGTCATTAAGGATCGGTTTTTATGAGAAATATTTTACGAAAGAGCTCATAAGGAATCCCAAGGATAAAAAAAGAAAAAAGATCGCTCGGGAAAAACAAAAATTGAGTAATGAAGCGCTAGATGTTTTACGCGGACTCGGAGTGGAGCTTTTTCCGATCGATGTGGATATCGATGTGGCGGAGACAGGATTTGTTCTTTCCACGGAATCTGCGGCAGCTTTCGACGACCTCACAATCAGCGACCGGGATGACCTGATGAAAAAAAGCAGCTGGCCCGATACATTCCGGCACAGGAGATTTGTACCGGCTGTGGAATACATCCAGGCGAATCGATACAGGACCCAGCTCATGGAAAAGATGAATAAGATCTTTGAAGATGTGGATGTCTTTGCAGAAGTGACGCATTCCAATACGACACTCACCAACCTTACAGGGCACCCGGCTGTTATTGTCCCCATAGGCTTCGTGGAAGGGAAGCCTACGACTATAGTCTTTACGGGGAAGCTGTTTGCTGAGGCCGAAACCCTTGCTGTGGCAAAAGCCTATCAGGATGCCACAGATTTTCACTTAAAATATCCGAAGCTATGAAGCTAAACTTGAACTAAACTCCCTGTGCTCTGTGTGTTTACTACCTGCCAGCATCATACGGAAGTTGTGGTTTTAACTTAAGTTTTAAGGAGGATAACAATGAAGCGATATCTCGTCAAACCCGGAGATAAAGTGGATCTGAGGAAAAACAACCCCAATGACAAAAGTTATTTTAAGGGAGATAAAGAAAAAAGCAAGGACGAACTCCTGAAAATCAATGCCAGATTGGAAGAACTTCAAGAGATGCTCTATGCCGAACGCAAAAACAGGATCCTGATCGTTCTTCAGGCAATGGATTCTGGAGGAAAAGACGGCACGATCCGGCATGTCTTTGATGGTGTCAATCCGCAAGGAGTGAAGGTTGCCAGCTTTAGGGTCCCTACAAATGAAGAGCTGGATCATGATTATCTCTGGCGTGTTCACAAACATACACCAGGGAAAGGGGAGATCGTCATTTTTAACAGGAGCCATTACGAGGATATTCTCGTTGTTAGAGTACATGATCTTGTCCCCAAGTCAGTCTGGCAGCGCCGTTTCAAACACATCCGCGATTTTGAGCGAATACTGGCCGATGAGGGAACGACAATACTCAAGTTTTTTCTTCACATCGATTTAGACAAACAGAAAGAGCGCTTTCAGGCCAGGTTAGACACACCCCATAAGCAGTGGAAATTCAGATTGGGCGACCTGAAGGAACGAAAGATTTGGGACAATTATATGACTGCCTACGAAGATGCGATCAGTAAAACGAGTACAGAGTGGGCTCCTTGGTACATCGTTCCGGCAAACAGCAAGTGGTACAGAAATCTGGTCATCAGCCGAATTATTGTGGAGACTCTCGAGAGCTTGAATATGAGCTATCCGAAACCCGAAGAAGATCTTGACGGTGTAATTATCGAGTAGTAGTTTGAAAATTGATTCTCCATCTTCCGTATGCTATATCTAACAAATACGAGTCCTTGCTGCGACTAAAAGAGAAATGGCCAGAATCACTTTTGCTTTCGACAAAAAGTTTGTTTTGAAATCAGCAGTTCCCACATTTCTGCTTGGATTATTGATCCTTGGTGTTTTTTCTCCATCCTATGCGCAAGAGAAAAAAAATGAAGAGATCGGCTATGATATCGCCGTCAGTGCCATTTCTATCGCTGTCACTGTTCAAGACAAGAAGGGGCGTAATATCAATGACCTCACAGAGGAGGACTTTCGCATTTATGAGAATAATCGAAAACGGGATATCACCTATTTCAGCCACGATTATGAGGCTCCACTGAGTCTGACCGTCCTCCTGGATGTCAGCGGGAGCATGGCACTCCAGGACCGGCTGAAAGAAAGCAAAGAAGCCCTCAAGTATCTCATTAAACACCTTCTCGATGATCAGGATGAAATATCGCTGCTTATATTTGCCGATGGCGAGGTGGAAATCGCTACAAATTTTTCGAAGGACAAGAGCGAATTTTTGTCCGTCTTGGAGAGGACCGAAGCGTACGGACAAACGGCATTAAACGATGCTGTGGCTGTATCTCCGGATTTTGCCAATAAAGGGGAAAATGAAAAAAGAGCTCTTCTTTTGATCACAGATGGGATCGAGAACGACAGCGAATATTCTCCTGATCAGGCCATTGAAGTGGCGCGGAGGATCGACATCCCCATATATACCATCGGGTATAAGATTCCGCTGAGCGAGCAGTACTTAAAAAAGTATAAACGATCTCCCACCACGACAGCTGTGAGTATTGTTGGATCTCTCGAGAAATTCTCTCAGGCGACCGGGGGAAAAGCGTTTTTCCTCGACTATACTGTCGCATTTATCATGGCCTTAAGGGAGATGACCGAAGAACTCAGCCATCAGTATATTATCGGATACACATCATATACGGATCCAATAAGTGATTACCGGAAGATCAGAGTTGTAACATCCAACAAGAAGCACAGAGTGCGGACACGAGAGGGGTATTACAGCGGAGAGAAGAAAAAATCCTCTCATTAAAAAATTTGTTTATTGGATTGGTGGCTTGTGTTATGATAAAAATCCAATAAGAGTAATCCAGTAGGAGTTTTAATTATATAAAATAATAAATCCATTCATAAAATTAAACAAAAAAGGAAGGGAGGAAAAAATGGAGAGAAACAAAATCACGCTATTCGTAGGAGCACTGTTGTTTGTGGCACTGATAGCTGGTGTAGGTTGTGCAAGTAAGAATTTTGTTCGTGATGAGGTTGCTACTCTGGATCAGAAAGTCGAAGGGGTAGAAACATCCGTCGAGGAGAATCAGAAAAGGATCAAAGAGCATGACGATCGATTGGCCACTCTCGGTTCGCTCGTTAAGGAACAGGGAACCGAATTGAGCAGCCAGAAGTCCGAATTTGACAGCAAGCTCTCAGAAGTGAAAAAGGCTGCTGAGGGTAAACTGATTTTCCAAGAGACTCTTCGGAATGAACAAGCCAAATTTAAATTCGACAGTTACGAGCTGAATGATGAGGCTAAAATTGCACTGGATGTTTTTGTTAGGAAGCTGGTTGAGGAAAATAGAGGGGTGTATCTGGAGATCCAGGGGCACACGGACAGCACTGGGCCGGAAGATTGGAATCTCATCTTGGGCAAAAAAAGAGCCGATGCCGTGAGAGAATACATGCACATAAAGTACAGCATCCCGCTCCACAGGATGGAAGTGATCAGCTACGGGGGCGGTCAGCCAGTCGGAGACAATTCCACGCGTGATGGAAGATCGCAGAATAGACGTGTTGTCATTTTGGTATATGAATAACGAGTAAATTCAAGCCTTTCTGACAGATCCTGTTTATTCATTGATGTGTGAGTAGACAGGGCAACAAAGATTTTTTCCTGTTTGACCGGGAAATTTCGCTGTGTTATATGATACGCACAATGGCGGATGAGGAAAGCGGTCAAATAGGGAAGGACTTAGACCTCAGTCAAACACCCATATCAGACAAAGGCCAAGAGCCAGCTCTCCAGAAGATTCTGGGCGTTTCCGATGGGATCGCCATCCTGATCGGGATCTCCATCGGTGCGGGCATCTATTCTACTCCTCAGATCATCGCCGGCTACCTCAGTTCTTTCAACACAATTTTACTCCTCTGGCTGCTGGCCGGTCTCTTCGTGTTTACAAGCGGTCTGATCTATGCCGAACTTGGAACACGAATGCCTCAAACGGGTGGGGAATACATCTACATCACTAGATGTTTCGGCCCCTTTACTGGCTTCATGTTCGGATGGGCCCAGCTCTTCATCGTCAGGACGAGTGCGGCTGCAGGCCTTG
>JBATYS010000177.1:0-1859 GCA_049674205.1 Candidatus Aminicenantaceae bacterium | reverse complement strand
GATCAGAATGACAACAGCGGAGGGGTCCATCTCCATGATCTTATCCAGCCAAAAGAAACCCTCTTGACCACTCGTAGCTCCTTTTGCAAAATTCATG
Organism: Candidatus Aminicenantaceae bacterium; assembly: GCA_049674205.1. Classification (GTDB taxonomy): domain Bacteria; phylum Acidobacteriota; class Aminicenantia; order Aminicenantales; family Aminicenantaceae; genus WTAW01. Next base: position 1,762 of record JBATYS010000177.1, on the reverse strand, counting down.
TCCAGAAAGATCACATCGTATGTTTCGTTTTTGAGCATCACAGGGATGGAATTGGGTGTGTTTTCTGTGTGCACGAGAGCGGCATGTTGTTTGAGGAACAGTCGTGCGGCTTGGAGAATGTCCTGGTCGTCATCAATGATCAGGATTTTTCCCGTCTTTTTTTTCATTGGTCTAATCCTCTATAATACGTCATCTTGATTTAAGGTGGCGTAGCATCACTAAAACCGTGAGAAGGGCTCTAGGCGCGCATGGTCCCTTGCTATGTAGGGTCCGTTCCCCGAACGGACCGTTTGGGAAACGGTCCCTACATTGGAATAGAGCCGCATTGCTATCCTGTTGTTCGTTTTCGAAATCACCAATTGGAACATGCGAAAGGTCATTCATCACTGTTTCTAGGATGCTTCCGCCTAACATTACATATTTTTTGATGCAATATATATGCCATGTGTCCGTTTTCGGAACACTTTAAGCCAATCTAGCGTGTAAATCACACGTGTTTAAAAAATTTTATGTCATTTCTGACTCAAATTTCACTCCATTACCTGAGAGGGGAGTGTCCGGTATCGAACACCTTCTGTTATACCAGCGTACACTTTTTTTTGCAATCCCCGACAACCTTTGTTCAGTATACTCCGTCAGATGAATGTGGCATAATAATTGCAAAAAGATGAACTGATGAATCGTTTTGACAGGAAATGACATGCGGATAATAATTTTTCTAATTCCAAAGAAGAAGTACTCATCCGAGTCGGGAGAATAAATATGGGAATGGACCGTAAGATAGAGAAGAAAAAATGGCCTCCAAAAAGAATTGCGGCTTATTCAGCAGTGGCAATATTTGTGTTATTTGTGATTTATGTGTTTGTTTTTCAGTTTAGCAAATCGTCCTTAAACGTGAGAAAAGAACGGATCACGATCTCAGAAGTCACAAAAGGAGCTTTCCAGGAGTTTATTCCCGTCATCGGAGAAGTTATGCCTATAGATACTTACCATCTCGACGCTGTAGAAGGGGGAAGAGTTGAAGAAATCTTCTTGGAAGCGGGTTCAGTGGTGCAGAAAGGAGATAATATTCTGCGTTTGGGCAATACGAACCTTCTCCTGGACATCATGTGGCGAGAGGCCGAACTCTTCCAACAGAGCAATAACCTCCGGAATACGCGACTTCAATTGGAACAGTACCGTCTGCAGCTTAGCCAGGAACTGGCGAGTATCGACAATCAACTCCAGCAGCAGAAACGGACCTACGAAAGATACCAGGAACTGATGAAGGACAACCTGATCTCTCAGCATGAGTTCGATCTGGCGAAAGATCAGTATGACTATTTGATTATACGGAGAGAACTCACCATCGAGAGCCAAACAAACGAACTGGAATTCAGGCAGGCACAGATCATAGCGTTGGAAACTTCACTCCAACGCATGCAGGATAATCTTGAAGTTGTGAAACAGAAACAAGACAATTTAACGATCAGGGCACCAATATCGGGTTATCTCACTGCTCTCAGCGTAGAGATCGGCCAGTCCAAAACTCCGGGACAACGCATCGGTCAGATCGATGTCATGGATAACTTCAGAGTCAGGATCCCTGTAGATGAACATTACATCGCCCGTGTGGAAAAGGGGAGAGGGGGCACATTTGATTTTGCTGGAAATACATACACCCTCTATGTCGATAGAGTCTATCTCGAGGTCGTCGATGGAAGGTTCGAGATAGACATGCTTTTTCCTGAAAATGCGCCCCAAGGGATAAGACGAGGCATGT
>JBATYS010000176.1:0-2879 GCA_049674205.1 Candidatus Aminicenantaceae bacterium | reverse complement strand
ATTTTTTAAGGTAAAAAAGTAGTGTAATTGTAGAATAATCAATATGTTAGTGTGGCCCGTCCCCCATTGTGCCATTGTGAAATTGTTAAAAAATATTACACTTCCACTTCATTGGCGCTTCCTTCCACCGAGAAAAGAATTGGCATAATACTTGCTGCTCCTAATATAGAATTATGCATGCCAATCGTTAGAGGAGGACAAATGAAACGTTTATTCTCTATTGTTTTGTGCCTTTTGGCGTTTGGGCTATCAAATGCCGGTACTCTCCGGTGTTCGGAAAACCTGACCATCCAGAACGAAGCAGGATTTATCGACATCGAGCCTATAACATTCTATTTTCATTACGGGAGTTATTTCTCTCGATTGGATCTTCAGTCGTCCCAGGCGCGTATTTGGTACAGCTTTCATGCCGCGGATAAACGGAGCGAAGACAAGCCCCTGTTTATCTTTTTTAACGGTGGACCAGGGAGTGCCACAAGCTCGGGCCTCATGAGCATGTACACCGGCCGGTATACCCTGGATAATACCATCGACAGCGGTGGGGGAGACCACTATATTCCCAATCATGTTCCATGGACTTCGATGGGAAATCTGCTTTACATCGATGCAAGGCAAGCAGGATTCTCTTACAACCAGATGATGCTCGTCAACGATTATAATGCCAGATTCAGGGAATTTAACTCTCAGAATTTCAACTCGTTTTTTGATGCGGCTGATTTTATCCGCGTCGTCCTGCGTTTTTTGGGAGATCATCCCCAACTGCAGGATAATCCTGTGATCATCGTGGGAGAAAGCTATGGGGGGACGCGCACGCTGACCATGCTCCATATCCTTCTCAATTATGCGGAATATGGGAACGGACGAGAAATGTTTCAAGATCCATCCTTGAGCCAGGAGATCCAGGCCCATTATGATATCGTTTTTCCCCAATATCGAGGACAGGTCGTGCCATCGGAAGTCGTTGCCGGTCAATTCGGCCATCAGATCCTGATTCAGCCGACATGTTCCTTTGGCTACCACCAGCAAGTGACAGAAGAGATGTTTAATCGTCCGGGATCTGTCATCTACCAGATCGGGGAGGAAGTCGGGATCCCCTATGATCCCGATATTTACGAAGATCCCTACACTTTTGTCAGCGAAGTGGCCGGGCGTGATCTCTATATCTACCCGAAACCTAGGGATTGGCTCGGTGGATTCTTCCAGAATGCCGCAACACGTCTTCGATTCACCCAGAATTTGAGCTTAGTTACAGGTGTGGATGTGACTGCGATCCCCGAGCTGTATGCTTCAGAGAGGTCGAACGCCTATCGGATATTCGACACTGATTACTCATTCGACCTCATGCCTGATGATGATGTAGACCCCGTTACTAAGTACCATTTTCTGGTTTCGGCACGCCTGGAAGCCAATTCAGTGAGGCAAGAGCCTGGAGACATGACTGCTGTCTTCGGAACACTCCAACCATGGGACCGCTACTTTCTCTCCACAAACTACCACTCAAACTGGGCGTTTCATGTCTTAAATGTCGCAAAAGTCCGAGGATATGATGTGCACTATTATGAAAATCGATTCGGGCGAATGTTTTTGCAGAATATCGCCTATGTGGAGACCTTCATCACCAACGCGGCCTATGATCTTGTCGTTTATACCGCTGCTCTTCCTCAAAGTTTGGCCAAACATGAGGACATCTTGGAATCGGTCCAGCACGTGAAACGATCAACTGATGGGGAAGAACGTCCGGGAAAGATCATCCTGAACTACAGACCTTCCGCATTTCCAGATATCCAGGGGCTCGACACGAGAGTCATAAGATTTCCCCTCTACAGCGAAAGCTGTCATGCGGTCTCTCTCACTCAACCTGAAGATTTCTTTGCCGATGTTTCGAGTTGGCTCAAAGATAAAGGGATCGATATCGAGTAGGTGATGGTGGAGGAAACGATGTGTAACTGTCGAATAGATATTATGTTGAAAAAAGTAAAGACCGGACTCACAATTTTCTTGGTTCTTCTCTTTTGGGTAATCAATCCTTTAAAAACTTGGGCGGATAGTGAGAGTGACAAAAAGATCAATAAAACAAAGTCCTCTTTTCTACGGGCTGAGGACACCGATGCCATCCGTTCATTTGAAAGGTTCCAGGTAGAGCTTTATGGCGGGATCATTTTTCTAAATCCCTCGGATTTAAATCTTTTTGTCAGTCACGACAACAGGATGCAGGAATTTTCGTATGATTCCTATTTCGATTATCTTGTTGCTACAGATCAAATCGAATCCTGGACAAAGAATCAAGGGGAAGAACGGAAGGAGATCCGGCGTTCCTATCCTATAGGCGGGCGGCTCAAGTACTATCTTAGTGAGACGATCGCACTTTCTCTGGGGTTCAAGTACATGTCGAGCGCGCATACAATGGATTTAGACTTTCAGTATTTCCGGAATGAATTGTCGGATGAGCGGTATAATGAGAGCATCAGATATTCTCCCTATTCCCTTACCGCTAACGCTTATATACCCACGCTTGGATTCCACATCTTGAAAAAAATGAGAAATTCACTTGTATTGGAGGGATTTGTATGCGGGGGACCCATGTTTGCCGATTGTCGATATCTCTCCGATTGGAGTTATGAGTGGGTGACCGAGGGCCCAAGTTATAGATATCTATCCTATAGCAGCACCGGAGTTCTGGAAGAAGAGGGATCAGGGACTGGCATTGCTCTCGATCTTGGAGGAAGGCTCAGCTATCCAATAATTAAGCGTTTTGAGATCTTTCTGGAGGCAAGTTATGCCTATCAAGTTGTTAAGTCGATCTCGGGCTCTGGAAGAGAGGAGAGGAACGGAAGAAGTGCGACCTGGGATGGGCAGTGGCGTATTAAGAGCGAAACAGT
>JBATYS010000175.1:0-3820 GCA_049674205.1 Candidatus Aminicenantaceae bacterium | reverse complement strand
GAACTGCCTCTGCCCTGGCGATGTCGAAACACCGATGCTCGATGAAGATGCCAGGATGCGCGGAATGACATGGGAAGAATACCACGAGCAAGCTGTCGCTCAACGCCCGATGGGCCGGATCGGGACGTCCAAGGAAATCGCTAAAGCAGCGCTCTTTCTTGCATCTGACGACTCCACCTTTATGACAGGAGCAACACTCGTTGTGGATGGAGGCGGTACAGCAGATTAACCGTGTATGTGTCGGCATAGCACTCAACGTCGTCCTGCCACTTCAATAAACCTGGATTATTCATAAAAAATGTCGATTATAAATAAAAATCACACAGGAAATTAAGTGCCAAAATGAGTATTCCGAAAAAACAATGTAAATTTCTGATATTGCGTAAGTTATGATAAGTATCGACATTTTTTATGAATAATTCAGGTAAATTGAATTTTCCAAATTATTGAACGAGGATCATGAAAAATATAAAGTGTTTTAGAATCTCTACTCTGCTTAGAATTCATTAAGATAATAACTGAGACAATTGGCATGCAATTTGCGCTATCAGCAATTGAAATTTATGCAACATACAAAAATTGCGATTGGATATCAAGTGGATGTGATTCATATTTTTGAATAGTTTTTCCCCCGTTTTTTCCGCCGGGATTTTTCATTTTATTGATTTTAATACGCTTATAAAAATTTCAAGGATGGCATGAATATTGCTGATTGTTTCGATTATATTATGTATACAAATTAATATGTAAAAATATTATAAAAAAAATATTATAAACTTGACATAATTGACAGATTATTTAAATAATAAATCAAAGGCATGAAATGTAATTCCGCATTGTGGAACAAGTAGAATGGTATATGGGGAAATTAAATAAATATCTTAAGTTTTCTGATCGTTAGTTTGAAGGAGGCAAAATGATGTTAAGAAGGATTCTCTTCAAATCTATTCCGTTATTCTTGGTTTTTCTTCTTTTAATGGTGAGTTTTTCATCGGCCTAGCGGTTGACAGGAACCATACGGGGAACTGTGAGAGATGATTCCGGTGAGAATCTCCCAGGAGCAACCGTAGAAATTCAGAGCCCGGATCTTATTGGTGGTGTCAAAGCTGATATCACCTCTGCAAATGGTGTTTTTATGTTTTCTGCGCTGCCCCCGGGAACATACGAAGTGACCATCTCATTGGGAGGATTTCAATCACTCAAGAGGGAAGATATCATCGTTTCTGTGGGAAAGACAGTAACCGTGGATGTCGTTCTGCAACAAGCAACCGTCGAAGAAACAATCACCGTCATAGGAGAATCTCCTGTGATCGATGTCACTAAATCAGGGACAACAGCAAACTACAATCTTGATTTGCTGGAGAATCTCCCCAAAGCTCGTTTCACTTACATTGATATCATGCTCTGGGCTCCGGGTATCTCCGCCAATGAAACCCAAGGGGAAGAGTGGCATTCATCGATGGGATCAGCTTATTTTTCAGATTCTTACCTCGTCGATGGAATAGATACTTCCTTTGATTGGAACGGAACAACATGGGTATGGAACAACCCCGATATTTATCAAGAGGGAGAAATCATCGGCGTCGGCGCCCCAGCAGAGTACGGGAATTTTCAAGGAGCTGTTGTTAATGTGGTTACGAAATCAGGTAGCAACACATTCCGAGGAGATTTAAATACTTACATCCTTCCTTCGAGTTTTGTCGGCAATAATGTGCCTGCTGCGGAATTCCCTTACAATGTCGGATATCAGAATGATTTTAGCTTAGAATTATCCGGGCCATTGAAGAAGGACACGATATGGCTCTATAGCAATATTCAATGGAAGCGATCCGCTTATTCTCAACTGGGAACTCCTACTGAATTTCCTACAAAGGCCGACTACAAAAGAGGGTTTTTAAAGTCCACCATTCAGCTCAACAAAAACAATAGACTGATGATTTCGTATCAGCATGAAGTGTATGATCTGCCTGATGTCATCACACCAGCTCAACCCTATGACGCTTGCGCCAAAGAACCAGGGTGGTATCTTGTGCCAAATCTGATGTGGACATCGATTTTTAGTTCGGATGCCATTTTCGAGCTTAAATTAGGCGGCTGGTTTGCCCATGATGAATGGGTTCCCATGGATGGCAATTTGGATGACTCCACCCATTGGGATGGAGCCACTGAATACTCTACTGACGGGATATGGGGCTGGTCTAAAGGAGACGCTTCAAGAATCCAAGCCAATGCCACACTCAGTTATTATGCGGATGACTTTATTCATGGAAACCATGACTTTAAAGTCGGCGTGCAATATAGCCGAGGCCATAACGCTGGTATCTATTCCTATTCAGGGGGAGTTGCCTATTATGATTACGATGGTTATCCCTATTACGCGTATTTTCAAGATCCCTATAATTACGGACTCTCTGTTAGTAAGATTGGTGCATTTGTGGACGATTCCTGGTCTTTAAGTGACAGGTTAACCCTCAATGTAGGACTGCGGTTTGACCACCAGAACGGCGATGTCTTTGATGTGGATGAAATCGATGCGAATAGAAATCCTACTGGAAAAACCATACAAGGCCTCTCGAATGTTTTAGCCTGGAATAACTGGTCTCCTCGATTGGGTTTGGTTTACCAACTAACGTCTGATAAAAAGACCATTTTTAGAGCCACCTACGGACATTACTATGAAGGTATGTACCTAGCAACGTTTTTTTCGCTTTCTCGCAGCTCCCAACCTGTATATGCCTATTGGTACAATTGGGATATAGAGGACTATGAACTCTCCTGGATATGGGACCCACGTGAGGGAAGAGCCGTGGGTGATGATGTAAAGGCCAGCCTGTGTCAGCAGATCTCAGTAGGCATAAGCCGCGAGCTCTTTACAGATTTCAGCATCGAAGTAACCTATTTATACAAATACACTAAAGATCTTCTATCCTGGTGGAATACTTCGGCTAAGTTTGAGGCCGTCGACTACTACGATGAGTTTGCGGGAACGACCATACAGGTCTGGAATCAGACCACCGATCCAGGCGATGATTCTCTCACCCTGATCAACCACCCGGACTACAAACAAAAGTACCAGGGATTTTTCATCTCGTTGAACAAGCGATTGTCAAATAACTGGCAGATGAGCTCATCTTTTGTCTACTCGAAAGCTTACGGAGTATCTTCGACGGGCCAACTGACTCAAGGGAACTTTTCAGGATTGAGGGATCCGAATGACCTCCTCAACAATTCCGGCTATGACGGACTGCTTCAAAGCGATCGGAAGTACATGTTCAAATTGCAGGGGACTTACTTTCTCCCTTATGATTTCAGCGTCAGTGCCAGTTACATGGCCACGAGTGGGAAACCAATCGCAAGAACCATATCTATAACTGATTTTTTGGATCAAGGAGCAGTCGATATTCTTGCTGAACCCAGAGGTTCAAATTACAGGCTTGATACATGGAATCTGCTTGACCTCAGACTCGAAAAGGTATTTAGATACAAAGAAAGATTCAGATTGAGGATTGCAGCGGACATATTTAACCTCTTTAATGAAGCGACGATGATAGAAACGTTAACGACCAGAGGGACTGCAGAGGGCTTCATGCAGCCGTCCCGAATCATTCCCCCTCGGAGAGTGCAATTGGGGATTCGTCTTTCATTCTAGAGGAACCTGAGAGGGATATTTCGCAGAAAAGCGCCTGGAATTCAGATTCAAACTGATGAAGTAGAGCTTGGGTAAACTTGGGCCCAAAAACGACCTGTAACATTAAAAATGCGATGAGGAGGTTAGCCAAAGTGCGCATTACGTTTAAAAACTTCTTGAGTCCTGTTTTAC